>NZ_AXBV01000081.1:0-412 GCF_000475255.1 Marinobacter sp. ES-1 | reverse complement strand
GGGTTTACCGGACGGTTACGATTTCGCTCTAACTTAGCCAGAATTGATGGCATTCGCTTTAGTCTTTGCGAAACTAATGCTTCACTATCGATCCGAGATAATTTTCCTCTCAAGGACGTTTGAAAGCTATTTAGCGGAGCAACGTGACATGCGCGCCAATTATCTAGAACCGCTTTTGCCTGATCATGGCTCTCACAATCATCTGAAAGCAAAGCCACGCCAGCTCTATTCACGGCGCCCTTTGAATGTTGAAACTCAATTTTTGCCATTAGGTAAAAATTTCCTGTGCAACTCTTGATCGCTCAAAACTAGGCCTCGTTTATAACGCCAGCAATAAACGGCGCCCTGACAAGGGCGTCCGGTGGAGGCCCATCGGGCCGGAACGAATTTAATTGCCTTGTATGGATAATTT
>NZ_AXBV01000080.1:0-1193 GCF_000475255.1 Marinobacter sp. ES-1 | reverse complement strand
GCCTTGTATGGATAATTTCTGCCGTGTTTGGGTAAATTGAGGCCCACCCCCAGTGGCCGCTGGGGGCCTTCATGCAGCAGCTCGATGCTTGCCTGGCTCCTCTTTCGAGAGACCGATAACAAGTGTGTAGCGCTGCATGACTCTCAAGCGATAACTCGAACAGTCATCGGGGCCTCGAGCCCGTATAGCAAGGCAGAGTCAGCTTATTATGAACCACACGGAAATCCAAACCCCAGTCAATGTCGGTGTCGATGTCGGTAAAGCCAATCTGGACATCGCCCTCCATCCCTCCGGGCAATTTCACACCATCCCAAATACCGAAGCCCACATCCGGCACTTCGTCAAAATCCTTAAAGACTACAACGTCGAACGCATCGTCGTGGAAGCCTCGGGGCGGTACGAACATGCACTGGTTCAAGCCTGCGACCAGGCTGGCTTGCCCATCATCGTGGTCAATCCCATCAGCGTCCGGCGCTACGCCCAGGCTATCGGTGTGCTTGCCAAAACCGACCGGATCGATGCACAGGTCATTGCCCGGTACGCCGCCACGCTGAAGCCAGAGATCAAGCCAATTCCGGATAAGACTTCCCAGAAAATTAAGGACTTACTGATCCGGCGATCTCAGCTTCTGGAAATGTCCACCATGGAGAAAAACCGTCTCCAGATACTGCCCAAATACCTTCACCGGTCCATCAAAAGCCTGCTCAGAGTACTCCAGAGCCAGATTGAAACGGTGACCCGACAGATCGACCAAGAGGTCGCCAAAGTCGATCAGTGGCGTACCAAAATGGAGATCATGACCAGCGTGCCTGGTGTTGGGAAAGTGCTCGCTTACACCTTCCTGAGTGAGCTCCCGGAGCTCGGTTCGCTGAACCGTAAGGAGATTGCCGCGCTCGTCGGTGTCGCACCCATAAACCGGGACAGCGGCAAACTCAATGGCAAGCGGCGAATACGAGGTGGCCGGCACAGGGTTCGAACCGTCATGTTCATGGCCATGCTCTCATCCATCCAGTGCAACCCGGTCTTCAAACGCTTTTACGAACGTCTCAAGGCCCAGGGAAAAATCCCGAAAGTCGCTCTGATTGCCTGTATGAGAAAGATGATTGTGGTGCTCAATACCATGGTCAAGAATCAGGAGCCGTGGCGTGAAAATATGGCTTAATATATGCGATTGACACCACAGTCACTTGTTA
>NZ_AXBV01000079.1:0-7061 GCF_000475255.1 Marinobacter sp. ES-1 | reverse complement strand
AAATTATCCATACAAGGCAATCAAATTCGTTCCGGCCCGATGGGCCTCCACCGGACGGCTTTTTCTCCGCTTCGCTGCGTAAAAGCCGCCGTTTATTGCTGGCGTTATACATGAGAAGGAACTCAGATGAGCCTGAAAGGTCACTTTGAATTGCTGTCCAACTACAATCAATGGATGAACTCAAAGGTTTATGAAGCTGCAGCGCACCTCACTGCAATAGATTTAGCCAAAGACCGTGGGGCCTTTTTTAGCTCCATCCTGGGGACTCTGAATCACATCGTCGTTGGTGACACCATCTGGCTCAAACGGTTTGCTACCCATCCGTCCTGCCTGAACTCGTTGCGGGAGGTCGCTGATCTTCGAAATCCGACGAGCCTGGATGAGTTAGTCTTTGAGGATCTTGGTAGCTTATCTGAGCATCGGATCTGGTTGGATCGGGAGATTATCAAATGGATATCTGAGCTATCCGAAAGTGATCTGGATTTCGTTCTCAGCTACCACAACACCAAAGGGATCCCGGCCAAGAAACGATATTCGAGCCTGGTTCTTCACTTCTTTAACCATCAGACTCACCACCGAGGCCAAGTTTCTACTTTGCTATCGCAGGCTGGTGTGGATATCGGGGTTACTGACCTATTGACTCAGATTCCGGAGGAAACTCATGTATAACCAGGCCAGCCACGGCGACGTCTACTACATTGCGGCTTCGCCTCCATTTCGTAGCCGCGCGTGCTGAGCGGCGTTATTCCGAAATCTGAACGTTCGCTTTGCGACCAGGGCATCCTCTGAACTCAGCTAAACAGAAGCGAACATTCGATTGAGAGCTTTCCTTCAGAGCCTCAAAACCCAAGCGCTGTTCCACTGGATCGAGTGCGGCTTTGAAGACAACGCTGGCACGGTTGGCACGATCAACTTTGTAAGGGCGGTGCCCGCCCCGTTCGCCCGTGAAGTGATCGATGCAATAAGGTCGCCAGTAGCAGTCACCCAACGAAGCGACTCAGTTGCGGCTTAAAGCCGCCACCTAGCGCCGCAGAAATCGCCTTCGGGTGGGCGAGGATGTCAATCACTGGCCTTTCCTGGTTCTCGCAACACCCACACTCAGCAAACCAAGCCCCATCAGCGCCAGAGTCCCCGTCCCGGGAATTAACATCAGCGCACTTTCGGAGTTCAGTGGTGTGTGGTCGTCGGCGATTCATCAGAAGCTTTTAATAGAGCAGTCGTCCGGCTCTTAAGCGTTGGTGTGCAGTTTGGCGGGTATACGTACAGTGTGACCCTGACCCCACGGTTACTCATTACTTTGTCTCTGTGAATCACTCGATCCTCACAAAGGTTTCACATGAGGAAGATTGGTCGTTTTTCAAATCCTCTACGATAGTTCGATGGGGTTTGTCCGGTAAACTTCTTGAATTGTTTTGAAAAGTTGGAGGCGTCTGAGAAGCCAGAAGAAAGTGCAATTTCTAAAATGGAGTATTCGTTGCTCTGGAGTAACTGACTTGCATATTCTATTCGCTTTCTTAATATATAAACGTGAGGTGAATCGCCGGTTGCGGATTTGAATACACGACAAAAATAAAAAGGACTTAAAGCTACTTGCTGAGCTAAATCATCTACAAAGATTCGATAGGAAAGATTCGCTTCGATATATTCATCGATCCAGCGAACTTGCCTATTTGTCAAGGTTGACCTGGTGGCGTTATCGGTTCTCACTCTCCTTGTGTTTTCGCAGATGATCTGTGCCGCCAACGCTTTACCATAAAATTCGGCAAACATTGGACCATGCGGGTTGCCGTCTCGGATTTCATTGTCGATTGCCAGAGCGGTTTCCAGAAGCAAGCTGTTTTGTTTGAAAAACAGAGGGTGGCCCTGGAAGCGGCTAACGCCCATTTCCTCAGCCACGCTTGAAACAAGTTTCTCTGGGATGGTCATCAACAGCAGCTTACCCAATGGCGATGTATAACTGACCTGGTGGGGGCAGTTGTGGGGCAGATACACTGCAGAGCCCCTGTTTTGCGATTCTTTTCGGACAGTACCATCTACGCGTCGGTTAGCCTGAGCGGCCGAATTGAGCTTTACCATTAAGTAATGACCGGTCAAAGCATGTTCAATGGTTTCAAAATGATCTTTTTCTACCCGCTCGAAAAAGATGCTCTGCCATCCATACTCACGGCTTCCCCTGCCATCGTTGTTGGCGAGAAGTTGTTGTCGATCGTCTTCATGTTGGAAGTTGAATTGTTTCAGGCCCATAAAAACTCCGTTTAAAATGGTCGGTGTTTTCGCTACCCTTGAGTTTCGCGTTGTTCCGTCCGCTGGATCGCAATCGCAAGCCGCTTAACAGCTTCGTCCGCCAGGGAGGGCGTGATCGTTGAGAACGAAAGGCGAACCGAACTTAAGTCAGGTATCTCACAATAAAAATATTTCCCCGGAACAAACATCACGTGATGGCTTAGAGCTTGCTGAAGAACGAGTGATGCGTCCAGTCCGTTTGCAAATCGCCCCCAGAGGAACATCCCACCGTCGGGCACGTTGAGTTCGAGGGCGTCTGGCAAATGTTCCGAAATAGCTTTTATCAGCGCATCGCGCCGGCATTTGTAGGCCTTTTTAAGAAGTTGAAGCCGGCCATCAAGACGGCCGCTTTTCAGGTAATAACCTGCAGTGTATTGCGAAAGCGTACTACTGTGAAGGTCCATAGATTGCTTGGCACGGCATAGCGAGTGAAAATAGCTCTCCGGGGGAATACACCAACCCAAGCGTAATCCGGGGGCGACAGTTTTTGAAAAAGACGAAATGTAGATAACCCGGTTTTTCGAGTTAAATGACTGTTCGGCTATTTCAAAGAGTGACGCAACATGCTCTCCGTCGTATCGAAGATCTCCGTATGGGTCGTCTTCAACGATCATAATGTCATGACGGATAGCAAACTCAACAAGTTTTGTCCTTTCGGGAAGTCGCAGGGTTGTGCCGGTTGGATTACTGAAGTTGGGAACAAGGTACATCAGCTTAATACGGTTATTGGCAACCAATGATTCCAATCGTGTGAAATCAATGCCGTACTGATCACCTTGGAATACTAATGTCTTCGCTCCTGCCATATTGAAAACCTGTAATGCGGCCAGATAGGTTGGCTCTTCAACCAACACACTATCACCCTCATCAAGAAAGGCTCTGGCTACAATGTCGAGCGCCTGCTGCGAACCGCTTGTAACTAGAATATGGTCGGGTTCCGCGCTGATTCCCTGCGCTACCATGCGGGAGGCAATTTCTTCCCTTAAGAACAATTCTCCTTCGGTCAGTCCATATTGATAGGTGGCATTTCTTGCACTTTCAACAGCTCGGAAAGTGGCCGCTTCAAGCCCTTCGGTATCTATGAGATCTGGTGCGGGTATTCCTCCCGCCAGTGAGATCATACCAGGGATTTTGGAATGCCTGAGCAGATCCCTTATCGCGGAACTGCTCATTGTCTGCATTCGACGAGAAAGAATGCTCTCGGAGGAGCTTGATGATCGATGGCTCATTTCAAATCCATTTGTTTTTCCAGAAGCATCTTCTGGCGTGTAGGTAACTATTTCGCGGTGTTATAAATGGTAGGGCCGGATGAAAGTGCTTGTCTTGGTTCAGATTGCGAAATTTGTGTTACTTTGCTCCTTGTTGGCCGCTGGCGTGATAGAAGCGGTATGGCATTTAACCATGTTACCAACCGCTTTAGCCGATGGGACGCGTCCAATTTATTGGGGGAAGTCCACACCAAACGCTAACCGCATCGGTTCCCACCGCTGGCGCTCCGGCACGCCGCAAAGCCAAGCGTTCAATGTACAGAAGGAGATCCCCTATGGGGCTGAAGGGAAGCTGTTTGTGTGGCGAGATAAGTTACGAGATCGACTCTGTGGATATGCCGATTGTGCATTGTCATTGTCAGACTTGTCGTAAAGCCCATGCGGCCTCATTTGCCGCCACTGCGGGAGTAAAGCGCGAGAACTTCCGTTGGCTCAGCGGCATAAATTCTATTTCTACGTTCGAATCATCTCCTGGCAAATCGCGCCATTTTTGCAAACGCTGTGGTTCTCATTTGGTCGCCGAGAGGCCTGCGCAGCCACACGTAATTGTTCGGGTGGCCACTCTGGACGATGATCCCGGTTTGAAGCCAGAGGCTCATATTTGGGTTTCGCACGACGTGCCATGGCTTGAGTCCGATAGAGTGTGTAAGTATAAGGAATGGCGCGACGACATTTAACAAATCGATCAAGTTCATTCCCGGCCTGGCGACCGTCCACCGGACGCCCCTATCGGGTCGTCGCTTGTTTTGGCGTCATACAGACTAAGGAGAGTCGATTTTGGATTTAGCTAATGTAGTACCGTGGGGGCGATCGCTAAAGGAATACCAAGCGATGTTTGGGCTATCGGATGATGATCTGAACAAGAAAATCCTAGGTTGCGGTGATGGCCCCGCAAGCTTCAATGTAGAGGCAACAGAGCGTGGGTGCCAAGTTGTTTCCTGTGATCCGGTTTACCAGTTTCAAGTCGACGAAATACGTCGTCGTATTGATGAAGTTTACCCTGAAATCATGACTAAGATGCGGCAGGACGCAGACAAGTATATTTGGAGGTCACTGAGTAGCGTCGAGCATCTTGGCGAGGTCCGTATGAATGCCATGTCGGGGTTCCTGGCCGACTTTGATGCCGGTTGTCAGCAAGGGCGGTATATATCAGCGTCTTTGCCATCATTACCGTTTTCCGACTTCGAGTTCGATTTGGCACTCTGCTCCCACTATCTTTTTCTCTACAGTGACCATGTGGATGGGGCAACTCACCTTAAATCAATGCGGGAGCTATGCAGAGTGGCGACCGAAGTCCGTGTCTTTCCTGTTTTATCCTTAGACGGAGAGGTCTCGAAGCATTTGGATCAGGTAATGACCGCATTATCTGCCGATGGGATTGATGTCTCATTGCAGCCTGTTAGTTACCGGTTTCAAAAAGGTGCTACTGAGATGTTGGTGGCAAATTCCGTATAACCAGTAGCTATTGGCGGACGCGCCTACGCTGCGCTCCGGCACGCCGCAACGCCAAGCGTTATCGAACCATCTGAATGTTCGCTTTGCGACCTCTGCTAAACCCTTCAGCGGGCAGAAGTCAGTCTTGTGAGCCATACTTATAGGCCCTCACCCTCTAAAGAGGGCTAAATCATGACATTTCCTATCAGCCATGCTCTCTGCGACCTGCTCCCATTGGCGGAAACAATGGTAAACATCGCAACCGGTGCGGCAGTGTCTCCAGATACGAGCTGGTCAATTCAATATCCCATAGCTTCGAGCAGTTGCACTCCTTACAGGAATCACCATCAGTAAGCTCCTGAAAGTGGCTACAATGGTTACACCGCTTCACATCCTTCACGCCCTTTTTGACGAACAAAGAGTTGACCAGGGCGAGCAGGTGCGCGATTCGTTTTTCGTTGTCTTCGGTATATTTTTTCCTCCTCTCGATTTCAGCCAGCCGTTGCCATTCAGGCTCAGCTCGGACCGGTTTTCGCAGTTCGAGAGCGGCGTTCTCCCCTTCCAGTTCTACAAGTCGTGCCTTCTCCGCCTGTTCGGCTCTATAGCCGTCCAGAGCTGAAAATGAATCGAATTTTACGGTGAAAGAATCTCCTCCTCGATGCTCCAGCGTCAGCAGCCCTTCGCGAGCCAGCCTTTTGAGGTAGTTCAGAACCAAAAGATAAGGACTCGGGATCATCCGGTTCTCGGCATCGGTGAAAAACCAGACACCCTTTTTTCCGTACCATTGGCCCCTGTTGCACCCCTGGATTTTTTGCTTATGCTTCAGTTTGATAAGCTCCGCGATCCACTCCACCAGACCAAACTCTCGCACAACGGCTCGCTTCACATCGTTGGCCCGCAAACTGTTCCGAGAATTACCCTGGATAAACCGTTTATAGATAAACGCCTGCCAGACGGTGCGGTGGACCCTGAAAATCCAGTCTCCATTTTGTTCGTGGGCCAGTGCTGCTGGCAGCTCATCACGCCGAAGGCGCTGAACGATAGCCTGTAATGTACCGCTATCCAGCCGCGGTTCCTGACGTTGCTGATCGGATGTCTGGGTCTGGAGCTGTTCAAGTTGGCGACTATATTGTTCGCGAAGCCGAGATTTACGGCTTTCTATCTCGACCTTCCTCTTTTCTGCGGCCTGTTCAGCTAATCGGCGCTGCTGACGCTCTATCTTTGCCTGTTCAACGCCGGCCCGATGCTCGGTAATGAACCGCTTCACCTTCTCATGTAGTGTCTGGTGAGCGGCCTTGATTTCCTCGCGGTACAGCTGGCAGGAAATCCATTCGCGGCTGGCTTCGGATAGCACCTCTTCGGCGAACAGCTGTTCGTTTGTCACCAGGTCTTGCGGCAGCATGCTCAGGTCCAGTTCAACCAGATTCTTTTTCGCGAATCGCTCCCGTTTGTCTCCGGTGACGGCATGGGTGACATAGACCTCGATGAGTATTTCGATTCCATCGCTGGTCACACCAATCACATCGGGTCTCAAGCCATCCACTGTCTGCTCCAGCCGGACGTCGACAAACTCCAGTCTTCGACCGGGGACGACAACTTCTTCTGACAGAACGTCTCCGGTCGGCATTTTTTTCCCAATACTGTGCCGGAACTCCGGAATCACAATGTATCTGCGATCATCAATTATCTGCTTGGCCATCAGGTGAACGGCGCTCTCGTATCCGCCAAGGCATTCCCGTGACTGATGGTGCGAAAAGTAAGGCCGCTTCCGTTCACCCTGGTTAGCAATCAGAGCGCTGCCGCAGCCCGGGCACACGCATTCGCACGCCAATCCCCTTTCGGTACCCTGAGGCGGGTAGAGCCGCCCCTGTCTAAGCCCGAAGGGAACTCTCAGCCCGTCGTTGCTCGTATCCACTGCCATTTCTGATCTCCTTTCCTTCACGTGGCGACAACTCTCTCTGTTAAGTTGAGTTGTCTTCGGTCACGGCGGATAATCATCAAAAACAAGCAGTTATTCGTTCCATTCCGGAAATTCCGGAAATACAGGGATCAACAGGCTGCGTAAACCGCTGAAGG
>NZ_AXBV01000078.1:0-17475 GCF_000475255.1 Marinobacter sp. ES-1 | reverse complement strand
CACGATGGGCCGGAATACGCATCTGCTTCGCTGCGGTTTTGTCACCGGTGATGGCGGGCGTTATGTTTCTCTCAGAGCCGGCTCAAGTCCAAGATGATCAACAAAGGGGGTAAAGTCACGATCCAGGAACAACAGGGGTAGCTCCTTCTCTATGCAAAATGTCGCGATGATCACATCGGCAGTCTTTCTGGTCGTGATGCCCTTTTTACGAAGCGCTCGATAATTGTCGGCACATTTGGCTGCCATATCTTTGCCAAACATTTCATATTGATCTAGCGCCATCAGGCTTTGTTTGGTCTGACGATATTGTTTGTCGTTGCGGATGCCTTGGAGGATTTCCAGAAATATGAGGTCCCCGATAGCGACAGATCCTTGGACTATCGAGGCATCCAACAGGTCAGTATGTGGGTTAGTGACTCCGTTGAAATAGTCGATCCAGACGCTGGTATCCACCAGTATCATCCGGCGCTCCGCATTTCATTCAGGTCGCCTTCCCACTTGACCTTGCCGCGCAGTTTTCGAATTTCCTGTTGCTTGCTCAACTGGACCAGAAGTTTCAGGCCTTGCTCAACGGCTTCTTTTTTGGTTTCGTAGCCAGAGGCTTTGAGGGCTTCGGCCATCAACTGGTCGTCAATGACAATGTTCGTTCTCATGGTGCACCTATGTGTATGGTTTGCAGTTTCTATACACAATCTAGCACTTCGGGGAAAACATAACAATCGGCTGCACAGCGACCGATTTTACGCCGCTTCACGGCTCCAAACCGGCGCGTGAGCCGGGCGTTAAGTCGGACCCTGGCTGGCGCCAGTGCCGCTTAACAATCCGTCGTTAGCTGTGATTGTCCCATCCGAAAAGTGATACTATAGTGCCACTAACAGTCTGATTCAGGGTGAGCCCATGAAAGTCGAGCTTGTTACGAACCTCAAGCGCCAAGCCACAAAAATTCTGGCCGATCTGCACCTGTCTAAAGAACCGGTACTGATCACGGAGCATGGCCAGCCATCCGCATACCTTGTGGATGTGCAGGATTACGAGTTTATGCAGCGCCGGCTTGAGCTGCTTGAGGGGCTCTCACGGGGAGAGCGTGCTGTACTTGAGGGAAGAACGTACAGCCAAAGTGAGGCTAGGGAGAAAATGAGTAAATGGCTGAAGTAATCTGGACGGAGCCTGCCCTTCAAGAACTGGATGCCATCGCTGAGTACATCGCTCTGGATAATCCTGCTGCCGCAAGTCGTCTGGTTAAAGAAGTTTTCGATAAGACCGAGCGCTTGGAAGATTTTCCCCAATCCGGACGGATTCCTCCAGAGCCCCCTAATTCGGTATACAGGGAGGTAGTGGTTCCACCATGTCGCATTTTTTATCGTGAGGATGGGCAGCGGGTTCTCGTTCTCTATGTCATGCGAGAGGAGCGGCAGCTTCGGGCGTACATGCTTGGGAACAGCTAACCAGGCGCGTCGCTCGGATGCCTTTGTCTTCGCTTCGGCGCTATACAGGGCGCTCGTCTTGACGTACGTACCCAGAGGCGTACACTTGGTGAAAAGTTAAACACGCAAGAGGTGCGTCATGACCGGAATCACTGCAACTGAGGCGCGCAGCAACCTTTATCGGTTGATTGACGAGACCGCCGAGTCCCACCAACCAATCGTCATCATGGGTAAGCGGAATAAAGCTGTTCTGGTATCCGAAGAAGACTGGTCTGCTATTCAAGAAACACTTTATCTGCTCTCCGTACCCGGTATGCGGGGGTCTATTCGGGAAGGGATGGATACCCCCGTGGATGCATGCGATGAGGAGCTGGACTGGTGACATGGAAGTTGGTTTACACCAATCAGGCCCAGAAAGATGCAAAAAAGTTGGCCTCCAGCGGCCTCAAACCAAAAGCCCAGGAACTGTTAGCGCTAATAGCGGAAGATCCTTGTCGCAAGCCGCCTCCGTTTGAGAAGCTAATTGGTGATCTTGCGGGGGCCTATTCGCGTCGCATTAATATTCAGCATCGCCTGGTCTACCAAGTACTGGAGGACGAGCAAGTGGTGAAAGTCCTCAGACTCTGGAGCCACTACGAATAATGCATAACCAGCCGTTGTTGCCGGACAATTTTTCCACCGCTTCGCGGCTCCAAAATTGCCGCAAAGCTCAGCGTCAAATCAGTAGTGATACCGGAGCTGGGCGATAAGCAAAGCGTCATCCGTGACTTTGTAAACTATTCGGTGTTCTTCGTTGATCCGGCGAGACCAGTACCCGGCGAGGCTGTGTTTGAGGGGCTCTGGTTTGCCAACACCTTCGAACGGTTCTCGTTTGGTCTCTTTGATCAGTTTGTTGATTCGGTTAAGAATCTTTTTGTCGGTTTTCTGCCAGTACAGATAGTCTTCCCAGGCGTTCTCGGAGAAGATGAGTTTCATTCAAGAAGTTCCTTTTCTTGACCACCGCCTTGCTCCAGCTCGGCAACGGATTCCAGCAAACGCCGTGCGTTTTTTGGTGCGCGCAGAAGGTATGCAGTCTCTTGCAGCGCCTCGTAGTCCTCTAGGGAGATCATTACCACGGACTGCGACTTGCTCCGGGTGATGATCACAGGGGAATGGTCTTCACAGACCTGCTCCATGGTTTTTGCTAGATTGGTTCTAGCGGCTGTGTAGCTAATGGCATCCATAAGGTTGCTCCTGTACAGGATGTTGATCATGGTCAGGATACCGTACGCAAAAAGATTTAACAATCGGCTGCACAGCGACCGATTTTCCACCGCTTCGCGGCTTCAAACCGACGCGTTACATCAGCGTTGACCCGCCGAGATTCCCCACAGCCCATGGAAGGAGTTCTGATGACTGAACATTCCGGTTCTTGCCTGTGTGGCACCGTAACCTTTGATGTAAAAGGTGAGTTCGACAGCTTTTACCTGTGCCACTGTCAGCATTGCCAGAAAGATACCGGCTCGGCCCATGCGGCAAATCTGTTTTCGCACTCAGCCAAGCTGGCCTGGCTGTCGGGTGCAGATGCGGTAACATCCTTTTTGCTTCCTGGCACCCGTCATAGCAAAAGCTTTTGTAAGCGGTGTGGTTCAGCGTTGCCAAACACTCAAATCCCGGGTTTGCTGGTCGTTCCGGCAGGCTGCCTGGATACGGACATCGCTATGTTGCCAACAGCGCATATCTTTTCATCCAGCAAGGCGGCCTGGGATGAGGCGTTAGAGAAGCTGCCAAACTTTGAGGGCCTGCCAGGGTGAGCCGGCTAGCTAATTGGTCGCATCCTAGTAAAATGCTTGCCCCTTAAGCTCAAGACCAAGCTCGGTGATCACCTTTATCGTCATTTCCGCCTATGGCCTGACGCCCATTACCCAGGTTGCGGCACTCAGTACTCTGGTGGGCGGCGTGTTGTTCGGCCTGGGCATTGTGATGGCGTCGGGTTGTGAAACTGGCATGATGTACCGGCTGATGGAAGGGCAGGTGCTGTTCCTGCCGGTTTTTGCCGGCAACGTAATCGGTGCTACGGTACTGGCCTATGGCTGGGATAACCTCGGCATCCATTGGAATAACCCATACTGGTTTTCCACAAGATTGAAACGGCGGGTTAAGCCCCCATATACACTACGGCTGTGGAAGTACGCCGCACCGTGGCAGGCCGGCAGGCCGGCGGGCAGGATTTTGAAAGAAATAGGCTGAGCCTATCCTGAGGTTGGAAATAATCAATTTTTACCGAATTGGCGAAAGCAGTATTCTTTACACCGATTCTTAACCATCAACCCAAACTATCAACAGGAGTTATTCTGAGATGGGTATTATTAACAGCGAAATCAAACCGTTTAAGGCAACCGCATTCAAGCAGGGCGAGTTTGTAGAAATCTCCGAAGCCGATGTTAAAGGCAAGTGGGCTATCTTCTTCTTCTATCCGGCCGACTTCACCTTCGTTTGCCCGACCGAGCTGGGCGACGTAGCGGATAAGTACGAAGAGCTGCAGAAGCTGGGCGTTGAAGTGTTCTCCGTGTCTACTGACACTCACTTCACCCACAAAGCATGGCACGACACTTCCGAAACCATCGGCAAGATCCAGTACTACATGGTAGGCGACCAGACCGGCACCATCACCAACAACTTCGGTGTGATGCGTGAAGGCCAGGGCCTGGCAGACCGCGCTACTTTCCTGATCGATCCGGATGGCATTATCCAGGCGATGGAAATCACTGCTGAAGGCATCGGCCGTGACGCAGACGACCTGATGCGCAAGGTTAAGGCTGCCCAGTATGTTCGCAACCATCCTGGCGAAGTTTGCCCGGCCAAGTGGAAAGAAGGCGAAGAAACACTGGCTCCGTCTCTGGACCTGGTTGGCAAGATCTAAGTTTTTCTGCCACAGAAAAACTGACTGGAAAGAGGCCTGTCCGCAGGCCTCGATCCTCCGAAAACCCCGGCTCTGCCGGGGTTTTTGCGTTGTGGTGTCCGCAAAACCCGCAATCTTGCCACCGGTCATGCCCTGGGCTTCCGATATCGTCTACTGTTGAAGTGAAGCTTGAGGTATTCGAGCGGCTGTGGTGGCCGGGGTTCAGAGTGGGGATGGGTTAACGCGCATACTATAGCTCTGCCCTATTAATCATTTTGCATCAATTAATTTGAGCTTTGTATTGCAGGGCCGTATCGTACATACAACTTCTTTTAACGATTCACTTTGAATTCAGCCACTTGGCTACGAGAGATATCAAGGAGACCCCCGAAATGTTGGATGCAAACATCAAGCAACAACTCCAGGCGTACATGGAAAAGCTGCAGCAGCCGATCGAGCTGGTGGCAGCCTATGACGACAGCAAGAAGTCGCAGGAGCTGAAAGAGTTGCTGGAAGAGCTGGAGCCGATGTCCTCCAAGATCAGCCTGCGAACGGAAGAATCAAGTGACGTGCGTCGCCCGTCTTTCGCGATCAACCGGATTGGTTCCGATATTGGCGTACGTTTCGCCGGTATCCCCATGGGTCACGAGTTCACCTCCCTGGTACTGGCGCTGCTGCAGGTAGGCGGTCACCCGTCCAAGGCGTCACAGGAGCTGATCGAGCAGATCCAGGAGCTGGACGGCGAGTTCGAGTTCGAAACCTACTTCTCGCTGTCCTGCCAGAACTGCCCGGATGTGGTTCAGGCGCTGAACCTGATGAGCGTGCTGAACCCGAACATCAAGCACACCTCCATTGACGGTGCCCTGTTCCAGGACGAAGTTGAGCAGCGTGAAGTCATGGCGGTACCGAGTGTGTACCTGAACGGCCAGCCCTGGGGCCAGGGCCGGATGACGCTGGAAGAAATCGTCGCGAAGCTGGACACCAACTCCGCCGAGAAAGAGGCCGAGAAACTGAACCAGAAAGATGATTTCGACGTCCTGGTGATCGGTGGTGGCCCCGCCGGCGCCGCGGCAGCGATTTACGCGGCCCGTAAGGGCATCTCCACCGGTATTGCCGCTGAGCGTTTCGGTGGCCAGGTGGGCGATACCATGGGTATCGAAAACCTGATTTCCGTGCCTTACACCGAAGGCCCGAAGTTGGTCTCCGCTATGGAGCAGCACGTTAACGAATACGAAGTAGACATCATGAACATGCAGCGCGCCGAGAAGCTTATTCCGGCGGCGCAGCCGGGCGGCCTGCACGAAGTGAAGCTGGCTAACGGTGCCTCGTTGAAGTCTCGCACGCTGGTTCTGGCTACCGGTGCCCGCTGGCGCCAGATGGGTGTGCCGGGTGAAGAAGAATACCGTAACAAGGGCGTGGCCTACTGCCCGCACTGCGACGGCCCCCTGTTCAAGGGCAAGCGCGTAGCGGTCATCGGTGGCGGTAACTCCGGCGTGGAAGCAGCCATCGACCTGGCCGGTATTGTCGGCCACGTAACCCTGATCGAGTTCGGCGAGCAGATGCGCGCAGACGAAGTGCTGCAGAAGAAACTGCGCAGCCTGGATAACGTGAAGATCATTACCTCTGGCCAGACCACCGAGGTGGTGGGCCAGAACGGCAAGGTGAGCGGTCTGAACTACATCGACCGCACCACCGGTGAGTCTCACCACATCGAGCTGGAAGGTATCTTCGTGCAGATCGGCCTGGTGCCGAACACCGAGTGGCTGAAGGGTGATATCGAGCTGAGCCAGCACGGCGAGATCATCGTTAACGACCGCAACGAAACATCCATTCCGGGTGTGTTCGCGGCCGGCGATGCCACCACGGTGCCCTACAAGCAGATCGTGATCTCTATGGGCGAAGGTGCCAAGGCTGCCCTGAGCGCCTTCGACTTCCTGATCCGTAATTCTGCTGAGTAAGTTGTTCACACAAGCCTGAATTCAGGCTGACCCCTGAAACCGGCGCTCACGGGAAGTGGGCTGCCGGTTTTTTTATGGCTTCAGGAACGGTCCGAGATGTCCTGTTCCAGGCTGCCCGTCTTGGTTTGGGGCTGGCCATCCGCTTCAAACAGGTGGCCATAGGCCCGGCGAACGCCGTCAACGATGAAATCGAAGGGCACATCGTCGAACACGCCGTGATCGTTGATGTATTCCATATGCGCCTGGCCGTCTTCCGTGAATTCCTGGAAGACCGAGTCGTTCACCCCATCAAACGGCAGGGGCTCTACCTTCATCAGCTCGCATAACTGGCCGAGAGCGTGCGTGGCTCGGTTCTGAACACGTAGGGGTTGTACTGGATGCTGTCGCGCACCGCCAGATACAGCGCCTTGATCTGTGCCACCGGATTTTCCGGTATGCCTGTGAGTTGCTGCCGGACCCAGGCGTCGACGGCGGGATGGTCGTAGTCGAAGAAGGGGGTGGCTCTCAGGTAGTTTTCCATTCGGGGCATCCAGAGTTTGCGCATGGTCGGCTGATGATCTCCCGATTAGCAAGCTACAGGCAATGACTTATTCCACCAAAGCCATTGCCCAGCCTGCTCACACCTTTCCCTCAAACCCCTGCATGACATTGACCGCATTCACGCCAATGGCGTCGACATCGTAGCCGCCTTCCATGGTAAACACGGTGGGTAAACCCAGCTGCGCCAGGCGCTGCCCCAGGCTGAGGTAGTCTTCAGATGCCAGCTTGAAGAACGAGATGGGGTCGTGCTCGAAGGTGTCCACGCCCAGCGCCACCACCAGGGCATCGGGCTTGAACACTTCAATGCGCTCGCAAGCGGTTTCCAGGCCCTGGCTCCAGGTGCTGTAGGGTGTGCCCGGTGGATAGACGATGTTCAGGTTGTAGCCCTCGCCGGAACCTTCACCGATCTCGTCTTCAAACCCGAGAAAGTGCGGGAACACCAGATCCGGGTCGCCGTGCAGGCTGATGGTGAGCACATCGGCCCGGTCGTAGAAAATGGCCTGGGTGCCATTGCCGTGGTGGAAGTCCACATCCAGGGCAGCAACCTTGCCATAGCCCTGGTCCCGGAACGCCTGGGCCACGATGGCGGCGTTGTTGAAGAAGCAGTAGCCGCCGAACAGGTCGGCGTGGGCGTGGTGCCCTGGTGGCCGGCACAGTGCGAAAGCGGCGCGCTCCCCGTCGGCCACCAGTTTCTGGGCGGTCAGGGCCACGTTGGCGGAAGCCCGGGCGGCTTCCCAGGTGCCCTCGGAGATCGATGTTTCGGCGGCAAAACTGTAGTAGCCCAGCCGGCCATCGATGTCCCTGGGAACCCGGTGGCGCATGCCCCGGCCAGCCCACACGGCGGGAATCGCTTCGCCGGGCTTGCCCGCGGCCAGCCAGTCCTGCCAGCAGGTTTCCAGAAACGCCACGTAATCCGGTGTGTGCACGCGCTGGATCGGCGCCAGCCCGAATTCTTCCGGTTCCAGAATCTCGCCCAGTGCCTGGCTCTTCACCCGGGCCAGGATGGTCTCGGCTCTTGAGGGCTTTTCATGGGGTTCAATCAGCAAGCCGCCGTCCAGTTCGGTGCGCACATGGCGCCGGCTGTGCAACGGGGAGAAGACGGTTTTCATAGGGCGCGAGTCCTTGATGTGAACGTGAAAGCACGCTGGCACAGCTTTGTGCGTGGCTCAAACCTGGTAAGTGTGGCAGGCTGGGGCGCAGCATCGGGAGAGGGGATTACCGCTATGACAGAATTGGTTGCCGGGCTTACGCTCAGCCAAGGGCTGGGGCAGCTGTGTGGCCTGGTGGCCCTGGGGTTCTGTATTGCCGGTTTTGCCAACAAGAACGACGACCGGCTGATGGTGTTGCTGATCTCCGCCAACGTGGCCTTCGCCCTGATGTTCGCGTTCTTTCAGAGCTGGACGGCGGCCGCCCTGACGGTACTGGTGATCCTGCGCATCGCCCTGGCACGCCGGTACCAGGGCAACTGGTTGATCATGGCGGCCATGCTGGTGGTCAATCTGCTGGTGGCCTGGGCAACCTGGACATCTGCTACCGATGTGTTCCCCCTCACCGCCGCTGTTCTCGGCACCGTCGGCATGTTCATGCTCCGGGGTATTCCCCTGCGTATTGTTCTGGGCCTGGCGGCGCTCGCCTGGATGCTCAATAACCTGGTGATCGGATCCGTCGGCGGCACTCTGGCGGAAGGCATGGTGCTGGTCACCAATATTATTACCATCATCCGGCTGTACCGGCTGCAGCAGAAGTACCCGGATTTCAGGCCCGGAGACTGAGCATGGTCTGATTCAGCTCAGTGCCTCCGGGGTCAGCCTGTCGCTCACAAGCTCCCGGCTGGTGACGCACAAAGCTCCGGCCATGGCTCCGGCCCGAAGGCAGTCGGTTAGTGTTCCCCCTTGCAGGTAGCAATGCAGAAATCCGCTGAAAAAGGCATCGCCGGCGCCATTGGTATCAATCACTTCAGGCACCTGGATGGCGGCTTGTTCCAGCCATTGTCCGTCGTTGCTCAGCAGGGTGGCGCCGGCAGACCCGTGGGTGCAGACCACAAACGCTTTGCCGCCGCGAATCAGCTGCTCCATGGTGCGCCGGTAATCCGGGAGGTTGTCACTGGACAGGAAGATGACTTTGGCGGCGTCGATGAATGGTTGATGGTAGGGATCTGAACCATCGTAGTCATGAAGGTCTGTCCAGACCGGTTGTCCGGACGCTTGCAGCCAGCCTAGGGCAGGTTTGACGTAGGCAAGGATGTTGGCCACTACCAGGTCGGCTCCGGGCAACTGTGCCATTACCGGTTGCCAATCCACGGTTTCCGGCGCTGCCGGTGGCTGAACGAACAGGGAGATGCGTTCGCCGGCGGCTGTCATCAGGTTGACGTGTTGCTCCGTTGCGATGTCGGTGGCTTCAACCAGCAAGCGGATACCGGGTTTCGCCAGTTGTTGGCGGATGGTCTCGGCTTCTGCGTCCCGGCCCAACAACGTATGCAATGTTATCCGATGCCCCAGAGCCGCCAGGTTCAGGCTTTTGCCGGCGCCGGTGCTGCCCAGGCTCCGGTAGGCCTGCCGAGGCCAGATGGTCTGGGGCACCGGGGAGGGAAGCTGGTCCAGGTGAATGATGGTGTCGAGTGATGTTCCGCCAAGGATCAGAATGGAGGATGACATGAGTGGTGCCCCGGTGAGTGAGTTCCATCCAGTTTAAGCGGCTACTTGCGGGCGTACCTCATTCCGGCCCCTCAGCCCCGGAGTTAAAGCCAAGGGAGGATTTCCTGTTTGCGACTGACTCAAACAACCATGATTCAGGACCTCGATGGCCAATTTCCGGTCGCCCCGCGCTGGGCTATCTTGATGGAACTGACGTGACCAACAATAAACGGATCCGAATCCGAGTGAGCAGGTTATGGGTAAGCAGCACTACGACGTCCTGATTATTGGCGCCGGAGTATCCGGCATCGGCATGGCCTGCCACCTGAAACGGGAATGCCCTGGCAAGCGTTTCGCCATTCTGGAGCGCCGCCAGTCCCTCGGCGGCACCTGGGATCTGTTCCGTTACCCGGGTATCCGCTCGGATTCCGACATGTTCACCTTTGGCTACAACTTCCGACCCTGGACCGGCGGCAAGGTGCTGGCGGACGGCGCTTCGATCAAGAACTACGTGGCTGAGACCGCGAAAGAGAACGATGTCGAGCGCCACATTCGTTATGGCGTGGCGGTAAAAAGCGCGGACTGGTCCAGCGCCGACAAATGCTGGACCCTCACCGCCGAGAGCGAGCAGACCGGTGAACTGGAAACCTACACGGCCAGTTTCCTGGTGGGTTGCACCGGCTACTACAACTATGACCAGGGCTACAAACCGGATTTCCCCGGCGAGAGCGACTTCAAGGGCCAGGTTGTGCACCCCCAGCACTGGCCGGAAAACCTGGACTACACCGGCAAGAAAGTGGTGGTGATCGGCAGTGGTGCCACGGCTATTACCCTGGTGCCCACCATGGCGGAGAAGGCTGCCCATGTAACCATGCTGCAGCGCTCGCCCACGTACCTGATGCCGCTGCCGTCAACCGATAAAATCACCCTGGCCATGCAGAAAGTACTGCCGGCCAGGACCGCCTACCGGCTGACCCGGGCCCGTAACATTTCCATTTCCCGGTTTTTGTTCGAACGCTCCCGCAAAAGCCCGAAAGCCATGCGCCGCCTGTTCCTGTCGATCATCAAACGCCAGCTTAACGGTAAGGCTGACATGCGCCACTTCAGCCCGGACTACAACCCCTGGGACCAGCGCCTGTGTGTGGTGAAAGACGGCGACCTGTTCGAGGCCATCAAGGCGGGCAGCGCGTCGATCAAAACCGATCACATCGAGCGCTTTACCGAAACCGGTATTCGCCTGAAATCCGGCGAGGAACTGGAAGCAGACATCATCGTTCCGGCTACCGGCCTGGATATCCAGATGCTGGGTGGCATCAAGCCCCGGGTAGACGGCCGGGAGGTGGTGCTCAAAGACAAGGTGATCTACAAGAACGTGATGGTGGAAGGGGTGCCCAACGCCGGCATGATCTTCGGCTACACCAACATCTCCTGGACCCTGAAAGCGGATATCGCCAGCGAGTACCTGTGCCGGCTGATCAACCATATGGATCGCAAGGGTTATGAGGTGGCGGTGCCCCGGGACACCGAAAACAGCCGTGGTGACGAAACCATTCTGGGTTCGCTGGACGCCGGCTACATCAAGCGTGCAGAAGACCGGCTGCCCCGCCAGGGCACCCATGGCCCCTGGAAGGCTTCGCAGGATTACCTCACCGATGTGAAGATCCTGCGCTTCGAGCCTATAGAGGATGGCTACCTGGAATTCGACGGCCAGCGCAGCCTGGCCGGCCAACCGCAGAGTGCCGGTTTCCTGCGGCCCCTGCGCTCGGCCCTGTTCGGCTCCTGAGTTACTGGAACGCCGGCCGGATAATGTCCCGGTAGTTGCGGATACGCTGCACGTAGTGCACCGGTTCGTAACCCCGGGCGTAGCCATAGCGGGTGCTGGGGTAGTAGCGTTTGTCGGCTTTCAGGGGCAGTACTTTCTCCATGTCTTCCCAGGAATCCGGGTTCTTGCCCAGGTCCCGGGCCAATTGCCGGGCATCCAGCAGGTGGCCGCGGCCGATGTTGTAGCTGGCCAGGGCCAGGAAGGTGCGGTCCGGCTCCGGGATGGTTTCCGGCAGGCGGCGATGGCGGTCGGCCAGGTAGCGGGCACCGCCGTCAATGGAAGCAACCGGGTCCAGCCGGTTGGTCACCCCCAGGGATTTTGCGGTATTCAGGGTCAGCATCATGATGCCCCGCACGCCGGTGGGCGACCTGGCTTTCGGGTTCCAGTGGGATTCCTGGTAGGAAAGCGCTGCCAGCAGGTCGGCCGGTATGCCGGTTTTCTGCTCGGCTGCCCGGAACAGGTCGATGTAGTTCGGCAGCCGGTCTTCAATCCGCCGGTTCAGGGCCCGCAAGTCGACAAAGTCGAAGTCGCCGATATAGGCGTAGTAGCGGTTTTCCATCCGGCCCAGGGCTTCGTCACCTTCCTTGCTGTTCATCCACTCCCGGGCGTCTGCTGCCAACTCGTCTGAGCCGGCAGGCAGGTACCAGCCCAGGTTACGTCCTTCGGTCAGGTTCATGGCCACTTCCAGGTGCGGGAAGTGCCGGCGCATCACCTGCACAATGTTGGAGTCTGCCACGGTGCAGCCCACATTCCTGTCTGCCACTTCGGCCAGGATCACTTCGGTAGTGCGCTCGCTGTCTTCCCGGAATTCAATCTCCGGATGCTGTCCGGCCAGTTCGTTCAGTGTGTCCACATAGCTGGAGCCGGCGGTGACCGCAATATCGATTCCCTGAATGTCTTCAGGTTTGCGGGGCAGGGGGCGATCGTCACGGTGGCAGACCAGTTGCTCGGTGATCTCGGTGTGGGCCGGCCCCGGCGTGAACAGCTCGTTGCGGCTGTGCAGGTGGGTCAGGCCGGAGGCTGCCAGGTGGGTAGTGCCGGCTTCCAGGGCGGCGAGCACATCGGCGGTGGAGTCCAGCATGGTCCACTCCACCTCCCAGCCACGGGCCTGGGCGTAGTCGGAGACCAGGGCGTACTCGGGGCCGACAGGGTTCTCGTGCCGGTCAAGGTAATAGGTGGTCGAGCCGTTTCGGGTGGCGACCTTCAGAATACCGGTTTCCGAGGGCGGCTTGAGCCCGGTGCTTTGGGCGGGCGTTTCCTGCTGCTCGCTGCACCCGCCCACCATCATTAAAACGGCGGACAGGCCGAGGGTGAATTTCCATCCGGACTGCATGATGGGTCATCCTTTTTTCTTATGTCGTGAATTTATATAGATCTTACTCTCCGTTAAAACTACGCACCGATCAACCCTGTGGATTTCCTCCCCGGCATAGCTCAGGGCTGTGTTATCACAAATGCTGATAGGCAAGGGCCCTTAGCATCCTTACGATAACGGCTTCCTGTTGTTCGAATAAGGACACCACCTTGCCTACCGGATTACGTTCGGCCTTTGCCTACCTTGCCCTGACTGCGGCCGTGCTTTCGGTGCTGCCCGGTATGCCGTTGCTGGGTGCTGCGGCGGCTGGTATGGCGATACTTCTGGGCTGGCAGGACATGCGTAACGTGCCCCGTGCGGTGTTTGTGGTGGCCCTGGCCATGCTGATCTTCGCCCTGGGCTACGACCCGGCGCTGATCGTAACCGCCGCCGGCAACATGACCCGCCTGGCGGGCCTGATGCTGGCGGTGATGCTGTTGTCGAACGTGCTGGCCCGCACACAGGACCTGCAACAGATTTCTTCCAGCCTGTTTGGTGGCAAGCCGCTGACCCGTTATCTGAGCCTGGCCTTCGGTACCGCGCTGGTATCCATTCCCCTGAACTTTGGTTCGGTCGCTGTGGTGGGCAGCCTGGTGGGGGAGCGTATCCGTCGCAATGGCGATTCCGAATCTACCCGCAATGCCACGCGGGCTGTTTTGCGGGGGTTCGGCGTGGCACCCTCGTTCTCGCCCCTGTCTATCTCGGTGGTGCTCACCCTGACGCTGCTGCCACAGGTGAGCCTGTTGTCGCTGCTGTCGCTGGCGATACCGTTTTCTGTGTTCATGGTGCTGGCGGGATTACGCTGGCGTGAACCGGAACCGCTGGAAAACACCGAGCAGGGCGGTGCTGGTGCCGGCGCGGGCAGTTGGCTGCGATTTGGTGGCCTGATTCTGGCGGTGTGTGTGGGTGTACTCTGGCTCAGCCATCAGTTCGGGCTGAGCTATGCCCATGCGGTGGCTCTGAGCTGCCTGGGGGCGGTGCTGTTGTACCGGGTTCTGGGATGGCTGCGAGGGCAAAATCCGCCCATGACCAGCATGGCCAATGTCAGCAACGAACTGGCCATTGTGGGTGGTTCGGCCTTTATCGGGGCGGTGCTCAGCGGCGTGGTACTGGGCCAGATCAGTGGTCAGCCGGAATTGCCGGTGTGGCTCTGGGCCCTGCTGGCCGCTGGTGTGCCCTGGGCGTTCTTTGCCGCCGGGCTGGCGGGTATGAACCCCATTATTATTGCCACCCTGGTGGGCGGCATTCTGGGTTCCCTGTGGCCAACCGCGGCCCAGCTGGGCCTGGCGATTGCCATGGTTACCGGCTGGGGTATTACTGCCTTCGGCACACCCTTTGCGGCCAACGCCCTGATCATGGAACGGCTGACCGGATACCGGGCCCGGGATGCCTCCTTCCGCTGGAGTCTGCCGTTGTCTCTGTGCGGTTTGGGCGCGGCCAGCCTTCTGGGCTTCAGCCTGACGTTCTGGCTGGCCTGACGCAGGGTTCCGTCAAGGCTTGGAGCCCATCATCCGTTCCAGCGCCTGCGGGTTAGGCAGGCCCTGAACCATTTTCACATTGCCTTCACCATCCTTGTACAGGGTGCTGGGGGTGGCTTGCAGGCCCAGTTGCTGCATCAGGCGGTTGTTGGCCTTCACGTCCATATGGGCGGCGCTGACTTTCTTGCGGTCGACCTCTATGCCACCCTGCTCGTAGTTGCCCTGATGCTCATGCAATGCAGCTTCCGGGTTGTCGCTGCCAAGAATGGTGGCGGCCTTGGTCAGGCTGTCTTCCCGAAGAATACCCACCATAATGTGCCGTAGCTGCACCTTGCCGGCATCAATCCATGCCGCTGCCTGCTGGCGGAACCGGTGGCAGTAGGGGCAATTGGGGTCGGTGAAGGTGTAAATCACGGTTTCGGCGTCTTCGGCGCCGTCACGCACCCAGTTGCTGCTTTCCAGCCGGGGCCAGGCTTCGGCGAATTTCGGGCCGGTCACCAGCTCTTCGATGCTTGCAGCACTGAGGTTGGTGCCTTTATCGTCCAGCAGCGTACCCACAATCACATGGTCTCCATCCGGGGTCAGGTAAAACGCCAGGGAGCGCCCCTGCATCTCACCTACGTAGCCAGTCATGCCGCCCGGCGCTTCGAAGCTTTCCAGGACGGTAACGCCCTGTTGCTCCAGCGACTGGATTGCGGGTGGGTAGTCCTGGGCTTGTGCCGCCATGGCAAACAGGGCAGACGATAAAACGGTGCCCTTGATCAGGCGTTGGGCAAGGGGAGTGCTCATCGGGATGTTAACTCCTTGGATGGGGATGAGTTCAGGAAGCTGGCATCGAAGCGTTCGAGGCTCCGGGCCAGGCTGGCGCGGGACAGTTCGCCCATGTGGGTATCCACAAGGTGGCCTTGGGCGTTATAGAACAGGGTGGTTGGCAAGCCGTGGCTGCCGACTACCCGGCCAAAACGGTTCTGCCTGTCGCTGAGTACGTGGCTCAGGTTCAGGTTCTGTTCCATCAGGAACTTGCGGATGGTTTCCGGGTGCTCGCCCTGGTTGGCGAAGACAAAGTTCACGTTCGGATAACGCTTCTGGGCTTCTTCCAGCACTGGCATCTCGCGGATGCAGGGCGGGCACCAGGTGGCCCAGAGATTGACCACCGTAGGCTTGTCACCGGCCAGGTTGGCCAGGTCTACCGGGCGTTCGTTCAGATCGGTCAGGGCGACGTCCGGCAGGCCCTGGGTTTGCTGGTTCATCAGGGCGATCAGGCCGCTGATGCCGCCCCAGGTAATCAGCCCGGCGGCAACGGCCGAGCCCAGTGCCCGGCGCATGGCGGCCCGTTTCCACATCAGGTAGCCGGTGAACGCCAGGGCAGCCAGCAGGCCGGTCACCATATCGAAGCCGCCATCGCGGATGTCGATCATGCCCAGCCAGTCGCCCTGGTACTCGCCGAAGTAACGCACCACAAAGCCGATACGAGCACTGACCATGGCCACCAGGAAGATATCCGCCAGGGTACCGGCCACGGGGGTTTTCTCCTTACGGCCAGTCAGGGCGCCTACAATCAGGGCGACCACAAAGGCCAGGACCAGAAGCAGGTGCCCGATGGACAGGCTGAGGGGGCCAACGCCTACGCTGAGCATGGAATCTCCGGAATCCAGTGGGTTTTTACCGGCATACGGCGGCTAATGACCGGAGACATTCATGGGAGTTCCATGTTTTTGCAAAAATGAAAGCCTGCTAATAAAAACCACCTATAGCTATTTGCCGGGTGCTCTGTTACCGTGCCTGCATCCTGCCTCTAGGGATTCCGCAGTTTCCGGCCAACGGCCGCTTTGCGAATCATCCATACGACCTGTCAGAGGACGTCACCCCGAACCCGGCGTGTGACCGTAGTCGTCTTTTATTCCATGAATGTTCATGGCATCTGCCCGCATTCGCCGCATCCGGTGTTCGTGGAGGCAGAATCAATCAAGAGTACACCGTATATGAGTTTTTCTTCTCTCGGTTTGTCCGAGCAGCTGGTCCGTGCCACCGCCGATCAGGGTTATGAAACCCCGTCTCCCATTCAGCTGCAGGCAATTCCTGCGGTGTTGTCTGGCAAAGACGTAATGGCCGCGGCCCAGACCGGCACCGGTAAAACCGCTGGTTTTACCCTGCCTTTGTTACAGCGCCTGGCGGAAAACCCCCGCACTGGCAAAGGCCCCCGCGCCCTGATTCTCACACCTACCCGTGAGCTGGCCGCCCAGGTACACGATAGCGTGAACCTTTACAGCAAATACGTACCCACCAAGGCCGCCGTGGTGTTTGGTGGCGTCAAGATCAACCCGCAGATGATGAAGCTGCGCAAGGGCCTGGACGTACTGGTGGCAACACCTGGCCGTTTGATGGACCTGTATCAGCAGAACGCTGTGCGCTTCAACGAAGTGGAAATCCTGGTACTGGACGAAGCTGACCGCATGCTGGATATGGGCTTTATCCGCGACATTCGCAAGATCCTGGCGTTGCTGCCGGCCAAGCGACAGAATTTGCTGTTCTCTGCCACCTTCTCCAACGAAATCCGCACCCTGGCCCAGGGCCTGCTGGATAACCCGGTACAGGTGGAAGTGGCGGCCCGTAACACCACCGCCGAGAAGGTGAAGCAGTCGGTTTACCCGGTAGACCAGAGCCAGAAGACTGCGCTGCTGAGCAAGCTGGTGCGTGACAACGCCTGGGACCAGGTGCTGGTATTCACCCGCACCAAGCACGGCGCCAACCGCCTGACCCAGAAGCTGGAAAAGGACGGCATCACCGCCGCCGCCATTCACGGCAACAAGTCACAGGGTGCCCGTACCCGTGCGCTGGCAGACTTTAAAGCCGGTGAAGTGCGCGTGCTGGTTGCCACCGACATCGCCGCACGTGGCCTGGACATCAAACAGCTGCCCCAGGTGGTGAACTTTGAACTGCCGAACGTGCCGGAAGACTACGTGCACCGCATCGGCCGTACCGGCCGCGCCGGCGAAAGTGGCCATGCGTTGTCGCTGGTAAGTGCCGATGAAGGCAAACTGCTGGCGGGTATCGAAAAGCTGATCAAGAAGCAGCTGCCGCGCAAGGAAGTGGAAGGCTTCGAGCCGAAAAACAACCTGCCGCTGAAGCCCAAGGCCAAAGCAGACCCGAGCAAGGCGCGGAATCGTCGCCCTCAGGGTGGCAATGGTAAGAGCTTTGGCCCGAAGCCGGCTGGTCGTAGCGGCGGTCGTGGCCGTGGCGGTCAGGGCGAAGGACAAGGCCGTGGCCAGGGGCAGGGCAGAAGTGGCCGCCCGGCCCAGCGCCAGAGCGCGTGATCTGATCCGGTTTTCCGGACAATAATAAAGCGGGGCTGAAGAGTCCCGCTTTTTTGTTTGGTGCGCCAGGC
>NZ_AXBV01000077.1:0-3648 GCF_000475255.1 Marinobacter sp. ES-1 | reverse complement strand
AACTCCCCCTCCTACTCGATCGCCATTGGCCAGCGCGGCGATGCGGTCTCGCGAGTCATTGCGGCCCTTAAGAAAGATAACATGCTGGCCCGCAGTATCGTGATGTCCGCCGGCGACGAAGAAACTCCCGGACTGGCGTACATTGCCCCCTACTCCGCCATGGCCATGGCGGAGTATTTTTCTGATCAGAGCCAGGATGTGCTGGTGATTTTTGATGACCTTACCCACCACGCCCGCTCCTACCGGGAGTTGTCGCTGTTGTTGCGTCGGCCGCCGGGACGCGAAGCCTTCCCCGGAGATATTTTCTATGTACACGCCCGCTTGCTGGAGCGGGCCGGTCAGTTTACCCGGGAAGCCGGTGGCGGTTCGATCACCGCCTTGCCGGTGGTGGAGACCCAGGCAGAAAACCTGTCCGCCTATATCCCCACCAACCTGATTTCCATTACCGACGGGCAAATTTATCTGTCACCAAGGCTGGTGCGTCGAAACCAGTTTCCGGCTGTGGATCTGGGCTTGTCGGTTTCCCGCGTAGGCGGCAAAGCGCAAAGCCGCACCTTGCGGGAAGTGGCCGGTAACCTGCGGGTTACCCTGTCACAGTTTGAAGAACTGGAAGACTTCGCCCGGTTCGGTACCCGGCTGGACGACACCACCCGCGCCCGCCTTACCCGTGGTGCTGCGGTTCGCACCGCGTTACGTCAGGCCGAGCGTGATCCCATGCCTGCTGCCGAACAACTGGCGGTTTTGATTGCGGCAATGGAAGGACTGTTCGACGACCTGCCTGAAGAGCAGTTAAGCGATGCCATGAGCCGTATCCGCGCCGCGGCCCGCAAGCATTTCCAGTTCATTGATGAACGCATCAGCGAAAACAAGGCATTAAGCCAGGACGACCGCGCACAGATTATCGCAACTGCCCGCACCGTACTGCCTGCAAATCATGCCGGCCCCACACCCGAAGCGGACGAGGTCAAGCATGGCCCAGACGCTTGAAGCACTCACCCGGCAGAGCGATACCCTGACCAGTATTCGTGGCATCGTTCACACTATGAAAACCCTGTCGGCGATAAACGCAACGCCTTATGAACACGCAGCCCGCTCAATCGAAGCCTATCATCAGGCCATACTGCGGGGCTTTGCAGCCTTCGCTTATCGAACCGGTGGTATCAGCCTGCACCAGGAAGAGGCGCTTGAGCACCTGGTGATTGTATTCGGCTCCGACCATGGCCTCTGCGGCAACTACAATGAAGTACTCGCAAAAGCGGTTCAGCAACATTGCCAACGCACAATGGCAGGCAAACAGCGCCTGCTTTGTATTGGTGCACAAATGAACGATGCCCTGGATGATCAGACTCTGGCGCCGGAAGCGGTCCTGCTGCCTCCCGCCTCAGCTGACGGCATAGGCCGCCTCGCTGGTGATATTGTTACCCGTATCGATCGCTTTAGCCGGGGCCAGCCGTTGCATCACCTGGCCGTCACCCTGGCTTTTACCCAGCGGGGTGAGCACGGCACCCGAGAGCCGACACTGCAGAGCCTTTTACCGCTGGAGCCTTCTCTGCTCCAGCCTGAAAAACAATGGGACTCACGCGCACTTCCGGATTACACCATGGAAGCAGACGCGCTGTTATCATCCCTGATTCGCAGTCACATTTTCGCCAGCGTTTTCCGCGCCTCCGCAGAAGCCATGGTCACTGAAAACTCCGCACGTTTGGCCCTTATGCAGCAGGCGGAGCAGTCCGTGGATGAGCGCATAGAAGATGTAACGGGCGAGTTAAGATCGGTGCGGCAAGACGAAATTACCAATGAACTGATGGATGTGATTATTGGTTTTGAGGCGTTGAAGAAGCCTAAAAAGCCCATAATGGGCTCTCAAATCCCCAAATAGGGGCTTATCATCCCCACTCTGGGGCTTCAGGTGCTGTTAAAGAGGTTAGCGCCCATTGCAGCCTGATGTTCAGCTATTCTTCAATCGTTCACTCAAGCCAACCGGCTCTAACGGCTTTCCCCAGCCATTTCCATGCACCAACTCTTCCAATGGCAAGCGTTCACGCCAGCCTTTCGCTTGCAGCTCTGGCTGATCCAGAAACTCGCTGACATAGCCCAAGCACAGATACGCCAAGGGGTAGACTTGCTCGGGCAACTGCAGAATATCCGACAACCGATCCTGATCGATAATACTAACCCAGCCCACACCAATACCTTCCGCTCGCGCCGCCAGCCACAAATTCTGTACCGCCAAGCAAGTGCTGAACAGATCCATTTCAACAATCGAGTTACGGCCCAGTACGTGAGTACCACCCCGGCTGCGATCGCAGGTAATACATAAATTCATCGGGCTTTCGGTAATGCCCTGCAATTTCAGGCTGCGGTAGGTTTGCTGGCGTTCACCAGTATAGTTTTCTGCAGCTTTGGCATTTTCTTCGTTAAAGCTCGCCAGCACCTGCTGACGCACCTCAAGGCTATCAATCAGAACAAAGTCCCACGGCTGCATAAAGCCCACCGATGGCGCATGGTGGGCAGCTTTCAGCAAACGAGCCAACACTGGCTGGGGAATGGGGGAGTTTTCGGTTTCAGTACAAAGGTCAAATTTCCATGGCCGGAAAAAATGTCCTAGAAACCGTGGACACACCATGGACACAATTTGGACACAGACAAATAAAAAGGGCTTACGTTTTCACGTAAGCCCTTGAAAAATATGGCGCGCCCGAGAGGATTCGAACCTCTGACCTCTGCCTCCGGAGGGCGCCGATTGGGGTCGGTTTGGAGTGAGGTCGGTGGGTCTAAATCGTTGTTCGTCAGTAACTTGCAGGCCGGGCGGAAGTTCAAAAAAGTTCTTTTAACACCGATAGTTACACGTTTTATCCCAAGTTTGGGCACACATTTGTCAGGTTAGAGATGGCTCTAACTGGACAGAATGACCACTGCCCCAACCGCTTAATTTCTAGTTTTGCAGTTTACTATGCGAACTTCAAGCTCAGAAAAAAATGTCTGGTTTTAACTGTCCGAAATTGGACAGTAGTCGAGCGGGGTAGTCCGAAAGTCCGCCTGTAGAAAGCTATATTTTGCGAGAGAGTATCACCCATCGGCACTCGTTAATAGTCAAGGGTTGGCCGCATCACAGGTCATTGGGAATGACGGGGGATGTTCGGCTAACCACCTGGCTGACACTTGGGGCGATTAGAATAAAGTTTAGTAATTCAGGCTTACCTGACAGCAAAGAACCGGTGCCTGTAAAGTCGATTGACTACAGCTGAACTTTCAAAGTAATCGGGTGTTCTTACCTAGTCTGGCGGCACGTTAATCCGTAAGAGCTGACCGCGTCGATGGGAGGGAACTAGAAAAGCAAGGGAAAGCGACTTAGTCTCCACATCTGGATTGAGTGGCCGTTGTAACAGGTATGACTCGACAGTAGGCCATGCTCGTTAACTCATAGTATTAACCGGAGAGACTGGATTTGAGTCGTCGCTGCGAATATGCCTTCCTGTTGCTCTTCGTTATTAGTGTTTTGCCCGCCAGTCTCAGGGCAGAAGTTGTTAACCTGTCCTGGGATAACGACCTGCTTACCGGAACCGATCGCGGCTATACAAACGGGGTACGCTTTTCGTATTTGACGGACACCGCTGATGAGAGCGATGGAAAGTCGGCAAGATTTGC
>NZ_AXBV01000076.1:0-784 GCF_000475255.1 Marinobacter sp. ES-1 | reverse complement strand
CCAGGTGGCCTCGGCGAAGGTGTAGCTGGAGGCGCCCAGCACAGCGACAAAGACCTGAGCCTTGCGCATCTCACCAGTGCTACGATCCACCACCGGAACCGTGGGGCCGCAGTAGTCGATAAAGATCTTCTCACCGGCCCGGTGGACCTGGCGCATGCTGCGCCGCTGACGGCCTTGCCAGAGCCGGTAGTGATGGCAGAACTGGCTGTACCGGCGGGCCTTGTCGCCGTGACGTTCCACGTACTCAGCCCAGAGCAGTTGCAGGGTGACGCCTTTGGTCTTCAGCTCCTGATGGACCTGAAAGTAGTCGGGCTCGGCAAAGCGTGCAGGCGGCGTCTTGGCCGGGAACAGCTGGGCTTCCAGCCGAGCTTCGTCCGTGCCTTCTGGCAACGGCCAGGTGATGCCCTGAGCGGTGGCCAGGCTGACGTATTTACCGACTACGCCCTTGGAGAGGCCACAGGCGCGGGCAATGCGCTCATGGCTCAGGCCCGCTTCGTACTTGAGGCGCAAGACCTCGATGATCTGTCGCATGGAAATCCTCGCTGCCGGCATTTGCCCTTCCTCGTCGTGAAAAAGAAAGGGGTATGCCGGATAAAGTGGAAGAATTCCAGCGTGTTGCCAGTGATTCCGGAGGAACGTGACCGATGATTCCGGCATCGTGACCGGCGATTCCGGAAAAACGTCCAAAATCGGTCACGATAAAACGGAATGAGCGGTCACGATGGGCCGGAACAGGCGGTCACGTTCAAACGGAATGGGTGGTCACGATGGGCCGGAATACGCA
>NZ_AXBV01000075.1:0-713 GCF_000475255.1 Marinobacter sp. ES-1 | reverse complement strand
CCGAGGCCACCTGGAGCCAGAGCCTGCCGGACTGGATCGCCTCCCACCAGCGGATGCTGGCGTTCTACGGTGGGGTAGCTGAGCTGTTGGTGCCCGACAATCTGAAGGCAGCGGTCACCAAAGCGGACCGATACACCCCGAAGATCAACGAGACCTACGCAGAACTGGCGACCCATTACCAGACGGCGGTATTACCGGCACGCCCCTACAAGCCTAAGGACAAGGCAAAGGCCGAAGCCGCTGTGCTGCTAGTTGAACGCTGGATCCTGGCCCGGTTGCGGCACCGAACGTTCTTCTCACTGGCCGAACTGAACTCGGCGATTGCAGACCTGCTACCGGCACTGAACCAGCGCCCGTTCCAAGGGCGCTCCGAGAGCCGCCAGAGCCTGTTCGAAGCACTGGATCGACCCGCGCTGAAGCCACTGCCGGCAACGCCCTACGTCTACGCCGAGTGGCGCAAGGCACGACCGGGCATCGACTACCACATCGAGATCGACAAACGGCTGTACAGCGTGCCTCACGCACTCGTGGGCGTGAAGCTGGATGTTCGGGTGACCGATACGTCCGTGGAGGTGATGCACAAGGGCCAGCGGGTCGCCCTTCATTCCCGTCACGGCAAGGGCCGCTTCGTCACCCTGACCGAGCATATGCCCAAGTCCCATCAGGCCCAACAGAACTGGTCACCGGGCCGCTTCCTGAACTGGGCCACGGAC
>NZ_AXBV01000074.1:0-2542 GCF_000475255.1 Marinobacter sp. ES-1 | reverse complement strand
CACACGGATAAGTGAAGAGCCGTTTTTATACAGTATTATTGGTGGCGTAAATCACAGATGTCAAACGATTACATGGAAACAGAGTGCGAGGTGAGCTAACCTGTTGTTTTAAATCTTAATGGCCGGTTAGCCCAATTGAGTAGAAAGCGGAATATCGAAGCAGTCAGATTTCTGCAATCGCGAAGCGGTCTGTCTAGTTGCTGTTATGCACAGGGAGAGATAGGTGCCATTGTTTGAAACAGAGAGGTTGATTGCAAGGAAGCTGTCCCATCAAGACGTTCCGGTGCTCACCGCAATGCTCAGTGATCCAGAAGTCATGAAGTTCTCCGTCCGTGGAGTTTGTGACGAAGAAGCTACCCGAAAATTCGTTGATTGGTGCCTTGAGTGTTACGCCTCTCATGGGATAGGGCCATGGGCATTGTGTGAGAAAGAATCAGGGAATTTTATCGGCTTCTGTGGCGTTGGGCCGGAGTTGGTTGGCGATGTTGAAGAAATCAATCTAGGTTATCGTCTGGCCCGCAGGTTCTGGCATCAGGGGTATGCGACAGAAGCTGTAAAAGGTGTTCTCCAGTATTCTTTCGACCAAAAACACTGCGAGTCGGTAATTGTTATTATCGAGCCGGAGCATACAGCTTCCGTCAGGGTCACGGAGAAAGTCGGGTTCGGAGACTATACGACTCGAGAGTTCCATGCCCGGCCTGTGCGCGTGTATCGAATGTCGCGCGACGACTGGGCACTGCATAACAAATTGTTGTAGTGCGTTCCGGGCCTGGCGGCCCTACACCGGACGCCTACTACGCTGCGCTCCGTAGTCGCCGCTAAACAAAAGCGTTATGTTTTACGGAGATTGAACATTGGACCTTGAATGGAAGTACTCGGAAGAAGAGCTGGATTGGAATGAACTATCCGAGCTATATAGGATCGCTCCTCTAGGCGAAAAGAAGCCCGATATTTTAAAGAAAGCCTTCGGAGCCAGCATGTTTAAGTGCTTCGTCTACGGTGATGGAAAGCTTGTTGCGGTAGGTCGCGCCCTGGCAGACGGCGTTGACTGCTCGTATCTCTGTGATGTTGCTGTTCATCCCGAGGTTCAGGGGTCTGGCCTGGGGCGCGCTGTTGTTTCTAAGCTTGTCGAGCTTTCAGACGGGCACAAAAAAATCGTGCTCTACTCATATCCCGGCAAAGAGTCTTTTTACAAAAAGCTTGGTTTTATGCGCATGAGCACTGCGATGGCAATATTCCAAGATCAAGAACAAGCGCTCGATTGGGGCTTAGTAAATGGAACATAACCAGGCGTGTCAGGGGAAGCCAAAAGCAGCGCGCGCCGCGCACTACTTTTGCCTCCCCTGCACTTGGCGTTAAGTTTCACAAGGATTCAAAGTACATATGATTGAACCAGTATCGAAAAACAACTTGGCCGAAGTGCTCCCTTTAATTCGAGCGTACCAAGAGTTCTATAAGGTCTCGGATATATCCGATGATCGAAATTCGGATTTTTTTACGCAGTTCGGTGAGTCTAGCCCTGCAGGCTGTCAGTTTGTTTATAGAGAGGAAGGAAACGTTGTTGGTTTCGCTACAGTTTACTTTTCGTTCACATCAACAATTACATCAAAAGTAGCTGTTCTCAATGACCTCTACACTTTGCCTAACTGCCGTGGTAAAGGCATTGGTCGCCAGCTTATAGAGCACTGTCGAAGCTATGCTGCAGAAAATGGTGCGGCTCGCTTGCAGTGGGTTACCGCTCTAGATAATGAGCAGGCTCAGAAGCTATACGATTCAATGAACACTGGTAAAAGTACATGGCACTTTTACACATACAACACTTAACAAGCGGCTCAAATTCGCTCCGCCGGACGCTCACTGCGTTCGCGCCGTTTAGCCGAGCGTTAATGGCCCAGGCCGTCTTCATTTTTGGCGGGCTCAGTGCAAGGGCCTTGGCATCGGACTTGGCTGCAAAGCCGCCTTTGTTGGTGATGGCCAAGGCCGGAAAAGTTGCTGTCGGGGTTGGTTGCCAAAGTCACCCGCAGCATGGTTATTCATGGCGTGCCCTAGTCGCGGGGCCGTCCAGTTCAAACAGTAATCGGGTTGGTGCGGTTTGCGTTCTGGTTCCTTTCTCCATCCGTCTGGTTGGTGCAAGCTGTTCGGGAGAGGGCATGCAGCGCTGGGTGCCAAGGGAGACCTTAGTGGTGACCGGCCACTAACCAGGCGGTCAACCGGACGCCAAAAGCTTACAGCTTTTGGTTCCCTCCGCTGCGCTCCGGCGCCGGTTACCTTCGCGTTAGTGGCTGTGGCTTCGGTCCTTTTAGGTTGCTGTGTGCCAGTGGCCTTGGTGCCGGGCCTGGTTGCCAAACCCGCATAATTTGGTGAGCACCAAGGCCGTCATAATGCGCATCCAGTTTGGTTGCTCCAGCAAGCAGAATCGGTGGCGGGAAATTCAGTGTTCACCGTGTGGGGCCGTCCGCCGAAAACTTTGTCTGGATCTGCTACCTTTGAGTTCAGGTTCATTCACTGCATCGTTGGCGGTGTTTCGTAACCGTCCGGTAAA
>NZ_AXBV01000073.1:0-38811 GCF_000475255.1 Marinobacter sp. ES-1 | reverse complement strand
TTATACGAACCCGTTCGTATAACACGCTTTCGTATAACTCCAAAACTCGCAGCCCCCGCAAACCCCAGCTTCACCAATAAAATCAGAAGATTACCTGAGGCCACCACGGCTGCCGCCGGAGTTATACGCCCGTGTTCGAGCCACCCCTGCTCCATATTGGGGGCGTATAACTCCGGTTATTGCTGCAACGCGCGGCCCAGGGAATGAAAGTAGGTTCGGAAGGCGGCGTTTATCCGGTCGCGCTGCTCGCCCTGTGGGTAAAGCCCCCGGCGGGCTTCTTCACTCTCTTTGGTGCCCTTCACCAGAAAGGCGTTCTTCACTGCAGCATCCTGGATGAAGGCTTCGAAGGCTCGGGCACAGAGTTCTTCTGGCTGGCTGTAGTAGTGCACGCCGGCGGCTTTGTCGGCTTTTGCGGAGTTCCGGAACAGGGCACTGGGGTTTTGGCCGGTATCGTCCAGCAGGATGGCCTGGTAGCAGGCTTGCAGGCGCTGGTTCAGCGGGTGCTGGATGGCGTCCTGGCGGGTGAGCCATTGGCGGGAGGCGAACTGGCTCCGGGGTATGTTGGGGAACAGTTTGTCGCCGATGTAGTGGTCGAAGGCATGAAACCATTCGTGGGCGATGCTGCCGGGGCCGGCGTTTTTGGCCAGGGCGAAGCTGCGGGTGGCGGGGGTGTAATGGGCAGACACCCCGGGGCGGCCACCAATGCCGTATTGCAAAGCCAGGGTGCCGCGCAGGGAGATCAGGCTTTCGGTGCCGCCGAGGATGGTCATGAGGTCGCACAGGGCATCGTAGAACAGCGCGGCGCTGCGCTGTTTTTCAGGCTCGGTTACCCAGCGGCCAATCTCGACGGATCGAAACTGGAACCTCCGGCGCACGTCTAGAAAGTTGGCCGGTGCCCCGGCGCGGTGGTCGGGGCCGGTTCTGTAGAAGGGTCTGGGCATGGCGGCATTGTACGAAGGCGCGGGCGGCTTGCCTCAGTTCAGGTGCTGCCGTTGGCGGCCAGCACCCGGTTGGCGCATTTGCCGCCGGTTTCCAGGTCGGTCAGGTTGCTGAGTGTTGTGTGTGCAATGCTTTCCAGGGCGTTGCGGGTGAAAAACGCCTGGTGGCCGGTGATCACCACGTTCGGGAATGTGAGCAGACGGGCGAACACGTCGTCTTTCAGCACGATATTGGAGAGATCTTCGAAGAACAGGTCGCTTTCTTCCTCATACACATCCAACCCCAGGTAGCCCACCTGGCCGGATTTCAGGCCTTCGATGATGGCGGCGGTGTCCACCATGGCGCCCCGGCTGGTGTTGATCAGCATCACGCCTTTTTTCATTTTGGCCACGGCCCGGGTGCCACCGGCGGCCAACTGTTCCAGGAACGCCAGTTCATGCTGGTGGCAGGCCTGGTTCGCCTGTGCCAGGAACTGTTCGTCATAGGGTTTGGTGCTGAAAACCGCCACTTTCATGGGATTGGCCTCATCCGGTCTGGGTGGGTACGGGGTTCTTCAAACATAAATCAAATGCCCGGCGGCGAGCCACCGCAATTTTGTTCAATACCGGTTAAAAGGCTCCGTGCACACTGGGCGCCTCCGTTGGTTCACAGAGTGCTGATGCTATGAGTCTGTCTATTATCCTGCCGATGTCGGCCTTCGCCCTGGTGGCTTCGGTATCGCCGGGGCCGGTCAATCTGGTGTGCCTGAGCAGTGGCACGCGCTATCCGGTGTCTCAGGGGCTGGTGTTTGTCACCGGGGCCACTCTGGGGTTTATCGCGCTGTTTATGGCGGTGGGCCTGGGCCTGAATTCGCTGTTGGAACATGCGCCCGGGTTTGAGCGCTGGTTGAGCTGGGCTGGCGTCGCCTTCCTGCTGTACTTGAGCTACCAGCTGGCCACCGCCGATGGCCATCTCAGTGAGGATGAGGCACGCCCGGCCCCCGGCTTTGTCACCGGCGCCCTGATGCAATGGCTGAACCCCAAGGCCTGGCTTGCTTCGGTGGCGGGTATCAGTGCGTTTACCGAGGGCGGCGACAGCACCCTGCTCTGGCTGTTTGCGGGGCTGTATCTGCCCATTTGTTGGCTGTCGCTGGCGAGTTGGGTGTATGTCGGGGTCGGGCTTCGCCGGCTGGTACAGCAGCCGCGAATCCTGCGCGGGTTCAATCGGGTTCTGGCGCTGTTACTTGCCGGAAGTTGCGTGTTCCTGCTGCTGGACTGACGGCTGGCGATACTGGTTCGGGGTGGCCGCCACCACGCGTTTGAAGGTTCTCTGGAAATGCGCCTGGTCGGCAAAGCCGGCATTGAGGGCCGCGTCGGCAATACTCACGCCACGTTTCAGTTCGCTCTGGCCGTGCTGTATGCGGCGGTTGATCAGGTAGGCGTGGGGCGTTAATCCGTAGCTTTGCCGAAACGCCCGCACCAGATACCCCGGGCTGTAGCCACTGAGCCGGCACAGGTCGTCCAGCGATACCTCGTCGGTACAGTGGCTGTCCAGGTACTCAGCCACCGCGGCCAGGGTGCCCGAGGGGCGCGGAATACCCGGGGCCGGTGCTTCCGTCAGGCTCTGCATCAGGTCCAGCAGATACTCGGCAACCCGGCTCTGCTTTTCCAGCAGGTCCCGGCCCGGGTCCAGCAGGCAATCGGCCATGGTGCAGTAGTCCTGGTACTGTCGGGGGTCGGTTATCAATGCCGTGTCCAGGTCCTGCCAGTCTTCGTTGGGCAGCAGGCCCGCTTCAAATCTGAGCCGGGTCAGCCAGGCCGTATCCACATACAGCATCAGATACGCCCAGGGCTGGTTATCAATGGGGTTGCAGGCGTGGGGCCATTCCGGGTTCATCAACACCAGCGTGCCGGCGCTAACATGGTACTGGTCGCTGCTGTACAGGAACGTGCTTTCACCGCCGGTTATGGCCCCAATCGACCAGTGCCGGTGGGTGTGCAGGGCATAACAGACCTCGCGCCCATCCGCGACTTTGCGCAGTTCCACATGGGGCATGCGGGCGTCGCGCCAGAAGATCGGTGTGCGAGGGTCGGTCATGGCGGTTGCCTCAAAGCGAATCGGCCAGGCCAGTGCGTATGGCACTAGCCTAGCAGAAACTTACCACTCCAGCTGCGCACCGGTCTGATATTCGATCACCCGTGTTTCAAAGAAGTTTTTCTCTTTGCGCAGGGTGGCCTGCTCGTCGAGCCAGGGTGATACGTTCTTCGCTCCCGGGAACGGTTCTTCCAGGCCCACGGTACGGGCCCGGCGGTTGGCCACAAAGCGGAACTGTTCGCTGTGGTATTCCGCCGAGTAACCCAGGATCGGGTCCCGCAGCACGTAGTTGGCGTAGGCCATTTCCGCGGCTTCGGATTCGTCCCACATCTCGCGCACGGCTTTCGGGTCCAGGGTAATTTTCTCTTCTTCCAGAATCTGGTTGACCACTTTCAAGCCAAATGAGAAGTGCATGGCTTCGTCCCGCAGGATGTACTGGAGTTGTTCGCCGGTGCCGCGCATCAGGCCTCTGCGCTGCAGAGCGAAGATGGGGCTAAAGCCGTTGTAGAACCAGCAACCTTCAAAAACCGCAGCGAAGAACAGGTAGGACATCACGAAGTCCTGCAGTTCGTCCGGGTTGCGCAGGTTCATGTCGGAGCGCATGGCGGCGTCCAGCCGGCGGTTGGCCAGCTGGATTTTTCCGTTGATCTCCGGCACCACGCGGTAGCGGTTGTAGATCTCGCTCTGGTCCAGGTTCAGGGTTTCGATGCAGTGCTGGTAGGTCCAGGTGTGCAGCGCTTCCTCGTACACCTGGCGGGCCTGGTAGATCTGCAGCTCCGGCGCGCTCATCTTCTCCATCACCGCCAGGCCGATGTTGCGCATGGCGAGGATGTCGGAGGTGGTCAGGTACGCCAGCACGTTCTCGTACACGTGTTTTTCCGCCGGAGTCAGCCGGTGGTGGTAGTCGTGAACGTCCTGCGCCATGTTCACGTCCAGCGGCGTCCAGTGGTTCTTGTTGGCGTTCATGAAGTACTCCCAGGCCCAGGGGTACTTGAACGGTGCCAACTGGTTGATGTCGGTCTCGCCGTTAATCACCCGCTTGTCGTCGACATTCACGGGCGCCGGGCCGCCGGTGGCGGCGGCAGCGGTTTGCGCTTTTGGTTCGTCGTCCCAGTCCAGCATGTGGGTGCCTCCCAAATAAGTAAATGGTTACTGACAAGCTTCGCAGTCGGGATTGTCGATGCTGCACACCTGCGGTTGTGGCGCCGACACCGGCGCGGTCTTCTCGGCGCCGGTGGCGCCCAGGGAGCGCAGGTAGTAGGTGGTTTTCAGGCCGCGTTCCCAGGCCAGCTGGTACAGGGCATCGAGCTTTTTGCCACTGGGTTCAGCCATGTACAGGTTCAGGCTCTGGGCCTGGTCCAGCCATTTCTGACGGCGTGAGGCGGCTTCCACCAGCCAGCGGGCGTCGATCTCAAAGGCGGTGGCGTAGCGGGCCTTGAGTTCGGCGGGAATGCGGTCGATCTGCTGCACGCTGCCGTCGAAGTATTTCAGGTCGTTCACCATCACGTTGTCCCACAGGCCTTCGGCCTTGAGATCGCGGACCAGGGAAGGGTTGACCACGGTGAACTCACCGGACAGGTTCGATTTCACAAACAGGTTCTGGTACGCAGGCTCGATGGATTGCGACACGCCTACGATGTTGGAGATGGTGGCGGTGGGCGCAATGGCCATCACGTTGCTGTTGCGCATGCCGTTTTTGGCAATCAGCTCGCGTACCGGGGTCCAGTCCAGGCGGCTCTCGGTGTTCACCGACAGGTCGCCATCACGGCGGGCTTCTTTCAGTTTCTGGATGGAGTCGATCGGCAGGATGCCCTGGCTCCACAAGGAGCCTTCGTAGGTTTCGTAGGCGCCCCGCTCACCGGCCAGGGTGGCAGAGGCGCGAATGGCGAAGTAACTAAGCTGCTCCATGGCCACATCGGCAAACTCCACCGCTTCCGGGCTGGTGTAAGGCAGGCCCAGTTGATACAGGGCATCCTGGAAACCCATCAGGCCAAGACCCACCGGGCGGTGCTTCAGGTTAGAGTTGCGAGCCTGGGGCACGGCATAGAAATTTATGTCGATCACGTTGTCCAGCATGCGCACCGCCGTGGTGACGGTACGTTCCAGGCGCGCCACGTCCAGTTCTCCGTCCTTGATATGGGCAGCCAGGTTCACCGAACCCAGGTTGCACACGGCAATCTCGTCGGCACTGGTGTTCAGGGTGATTTCGGTACACAGGTTAGAACTGTGCACCACGCCCTGATGCTGCTGCGGCGAGCGCAGGTTGCACGGGTCCTTGAAGGTGATCCAGGGGTGGCCGGTCTCGAACAGCACGGTGAGCATCTTGCGCCACAGCTGTTTGGCCGGAATTTTCTTGAACAGTTTGATCTTGCCTTGCTCGGCCAGGGCTTCGTAGTGCTGGTAGCGCTCGCGGAAGGCGTTGCCGTACAGGTCGTGCAGGTCTGGCACATCGCTGGGGGAGAACAGGGTCCAGTCCCGGTCTTCACGCATGCGTTCGATCAGCAAATCCGGCACCCAGTTGGCGGTGTTCATGTCGTGGGTGCGGCGGCGTTCGTCGCCGGTGTTCTTGCGCAGTTCCAGGAACTCTTCGATGTCCAGGTGCCAGCTTTCCAGGTAGGCACAGACCGCGCCTTTGCGCTTACCGCCCTGATTCACCGCCACGGCGGTGTCGTTGACCACTTTCAGGAACGGCACCACGCCCTGGCTCTGGCCGTTGGTGCCTTTGATGTGGGAACCCAGCGCACGCACGGGCGTCCAGTCGTTGCCCAGGCCGCCGGCCCATTTGGAGAGCAACGCGTTGTCTTTGATGGCGCCGTAAATGCCTTCCAGGTCGTCTTGCACGGTGGTCAGGTAGCAGGAGGACAGCTGAGAGTGGCGGGTGCCGCTGTTGAACAATGTCGGCGTGCTGGCCATGTAGTCGAAGCTGGACAGCAGGTTGTAGAACTCGATGGCGCGGGCGTTGGGGTCGTCTTCCCGCAGGGCCAGGCCCATGGCCACGCGCATGAAGAATACCTGGGGCAGTTCCAGTCGGGCGCCGTTCCAGTGCAGGAAGTAACGGTCGTACAGGGTTTGCAGGCCGAGGAATCCGAACTGGTGGTCGCGCTCGGGTTTCAGGGCTGCGCCCAGGCGTTCCAGGTCAAAGGCGGCCAGGGCTTCGTCCAGCAATTCGTAGCGGATACCGGTATGGATGAAGGCGCTCAGGGCCTGTGGATAACTCTCTGTCAGGGATTGGTTGCGGGGCAAGTCCAGCGCCTCGGCCGCTTCCAGCCGAAGTTGCTCCAGCAACAGGCGGGCAGTCACGGCGCTGTAGTCCGGCTCCCGTTCTATGCGGCCCCGGGCGGTCATGATCAGGGCAGACAACACTTCGGTTTCGGCAATGCCGTCGTACAGGTTGCGCAGGGCTTCCTCCACCAGGGATTCGCCCTCAATGCCGTCCAGCCCGGTCGCGGCCTGCTCTACCTGCAGTTTCATCAAACCCAGGTCCAGCGGCGCCACGCTGCCGTCGGCTTTTTTCACGGTCAGGTGCGGGTGCGCTTCCATGGGTTCTTCAATGGCGCGCTTGCGGGCGTGTTCTTCCCGGTACAGCACGTAGGCCCGGGCCACTTTCTGCTCTTCCGCGCGCATCAGGGCCAGTTCCACCTGGTCCTGAATGTCTTCAATATGCACCTTGCCACCCGCTTTCAGGCGACGGCTGATGGCCTGCACTACCTGTTCGGTAACCCGGTGCACGGCGTCGTTGATGCGGGCAGAACCCGCGGCCTGGTCCCCTTCCACCGCAAGGAAGGCCTTGGTAACGGCGACGGTGATCTTGGAAGGGTTAAAGCCAACGAGGGTGCCGTTGCGTTTGATGACCTGAAGGGATTCTGTAGCGGCAACCGCCGGGGGCTCGGGGGACAGGATGGCAGACATGGAACTTCTCCTTGTGTACGCGTGGTGGTGCAGCCTTTGCGTTTGGGAGAAGGGGGAGGTTTTTGCCACGGAATCCACGGAAGAACACGGAAAGAAAAGACTTACTGATTTTTTTGCCACGAAATCCACGAAAAAACACGAAAGGAAAAGATAAAAAGCTTTTTTTCTTTTCGTAGTAAATCTTTGTTCGTGTTTTTTCGTGGATTTCGTGGCAGAACAGTCTTTTCCTTTTCATTTTTCCGTGTTCTTCCGTGGATTCCGTGGCAAAAAAACCAAAACCCGCCTGCTCACCTTTATAAACGCGAAGGTGCAGTGTCTATCCCTGGCAGGTCTTCGGACTCAGGGGCGTGAACCGTGTGGTTCGGCCTTGCGTGGCGACTTCCCGGCGCTTGCCAGTGTCTTTGTGCCACGCTTGTTCCCCAATACCGCTGCGCGTCAGTTCCGGATTCTCACCGGATTCCCGACTACCTGAGTGATCACGCTTTGATCACAATATATGGTAGTCAACCAAGGACTTGATCACTATATACAGACTAAGGAGCAGATACAAGAACGCCCGTGGAGCTCGGTGAAAGCTGCACGGGCGCCTGGTGGAGCGGTTATTGGCAGTCAATAATCAGAAGGCGTGGGTCACCATGTACAGGCCAACGCCACCCATCACCACGGTGTACGGCAGGGCCATAATCACCATCTTGCCGTAGGACAACCGTACCAGCGGGGCGATGGCGGAGGTGAGCAGGAACAGGAACGCGGCCTGGCCGTTGGGGGTGGCCACGCTGGGCAGGTTGGTGCCGGTGTTGATGGCCACGGCCAGGGTCTGGAAATGGTCAAAGCTGATGGCGCCGGCATCCAGGGCCTGTTTTACTTCGCTGATGTATACGGTGGCCACGAACACGTTGTCGCTGATCATGGACAGCAGGCCATTGGCAATGAAGAACATGCCCGGTTGCTGGCCTTCCGGCAGGCTCAGTACGTATTCGATGATAGGCTTGAACAGGTGCTGCTCGTGGATCACCGCCACGATGGCAAAGAACACCACCAGCAGTGAGGTGAACGGCAGGGATTCCTGGAAGGCTTTGCCGATCTGGTGCTCGTCGATCACGCCGGTGAAGGAAGTGATGAGAATGATCACCAGCAGGCCGATCAGACCAACTTCGGCCACATGGAAGGCCAGGCCCAGAACCAGGATTACCGCGGCAACGGCCTGAATCCACAGGGCAGCCTTGTCCGACTTGGTGCGGCTGCTGCGCTCGTTTTCGGCGAATTCCTCAAGTACCCGGCGAACCGGCTTGGGCAGGCGGCCTCCGTAGCCAAACCAGCGCAGTTTTTCCAGGGCCCAGCAGGTAAACAAACCGGCAATCAGAACCGGAATACTTACCGGTGCCATATGCAGGAAAAAGCTGACGAAATCCCAGCCTACTACTTTAGCAATCAGCAGGTTCTGGGGTTCGCCTACCATGGTGGCGACGCCGCCAAGCGCTGTGCCGATTGCACCGTGCATCAGCAGGCTGCGCAGAAATGCCCGGAAGTTCTCCAGGTCTTCCCGATGCAGCTCCACCACTTCGTCGTCGCTGTTAGCGTTGTGGTCTTTCTGCTGATAACCCTTGCCGGAGGCCACCTTGTGGTAAACCGAGTAGAAGCCGACGGCCACACTGATGATGACGGCAGTCACCGTCAGGGCATCGAGGAACGCCGACAGCAGCGCCGCCGCGCCGCAAAACAGCAGTGAAAGCGCCGATTTGGAGCGCACACCCACCAGGATCTGGGTGAAGGTCACCAGCAGCAGCTCTTTCATGAAATAGATGCCTGCCACCATGAACATCAACAGCAGGATAACCGGGAAGTTGATCAGCACCTCATGGTACACGGCGTCGGCGTTGGTTAGCCCAATCAGTAAGGCCTCCACCGCCAGTAAGCCGCCTGGCAATAATGGGTAACACTTCAAGGCCATGGCCAGGGTAAAGATGAACTCGGCAATCAGCAGCCAGCCTGCCGTCACCGGCCCGAACACAAACATCACAATCGGGTTGGCAATCAGAAACAGCAGAATAACCTGCTTGTACCAGTTGGGCGCCTTGCCCAGGAAATTGCGGGTAAATCCGGAAACGAGAGTGTCGGGCATTGCATCAGTTCTTCTTGAATTGGCGGCTAAAAAAGTATGCAACAGGCAACCATTACCTGCCTTGATATTTGTGTATAGGGTACCCCTGTGGGGCCGCCCGGGTCTCCGTACATGGACCTACATCGCCCGGAAAGACTTGCTCTGGATCATGTTCCCGGAAAATCAGGCTGGCCCCGGTTTACCGCGGACGGCGGCCAGCCTGAATCTCGCCGTTTATTCCACCGTCACACTCTTGGCCAGGTTTCGGGGCTGGTCCACATCAGTGCCCTTAAGTACTGCAACGTGGTACGACAGCAGCTGCAAAGGCACGGTGTAGACAATGGGCGCCGTGATCTCGTGCACAGACGGAATCTGCATCACATGCAGCCCCTCTTCAGGCTTCACATCGGCATCCCTGTCGGCAAATACAAACAGCTCTCCGCCACGGGCCCGGACTTCTTCGAGGTTCGATTTCAGTTTCTCAAGCAAGTCGTTGTTCGGCGCCACGGTGACCACCGGCATCTCGCTGTCGACCAGCGCCAGCGGACCATGTTTGAGCTCACCGGCCGGATAGGCTTCGGCATGGATGTAGGAGATCTCTTTAAGCTTGAGCGCCCCTTCCATGGCCACCGGGAACTGGGAGCCACGGCCCAGGAACAGGCTGTGGTGCTTGTCCATAAAGGCCTTGGACATTTCTTCGATGTCAGCATCCAGTGCCAGCACATCGCTGACCTGCTTTGGCAGCTGATGGATAGCAGCCACGATCTCTGCCTCTTTCTCTTCGCTCAGGCCGTTGTGGCGGGCCAGGGCCAGGGTAAAGATCAGCAGCGCGGTCAGCTGGGTGGTGAACGCCTTGGTGGAGGCTACGCCAATCTCGGGGCCGGCCTGCGTCATGATCACCAGGTCGGATTCCCGCACCAGGGAGCTGCCCGGTACGTTACAGATGGCCAGGGCGGCGCGGAAGCCGGCTTTCTTGGCCTGGCGCAGTGCGGCCAGGGTATCGGCAGTTTCGCCGGACTGGGAAATGCACAGGAACAGGGTATCCGGCTGGATCACGTGCTTGCGATAGCGGAACTCGGAGGCCACTTCCACGGAACAGGGCACACCGGCCAGGTCTTCAATCCAGTAACGGGCCACCATGCCGGCGTGGTAGGAAGTACCACAGGCGATGATCTGCACATGACGTACGTTTTCCAGCAGGTTGGCGGCGTCGGTGCCCAGGGCCTGCTCCAGTACCCGGCTGTCGGTAATCCGGCCTTCCATGGTGGCCTTGATAACTTTCGGCTGCTCGTAGATTTCCTTGAGCATGTAGTGGCGGTATTCGCCCTTGTCGGCGGAATCGGCACCGTGCTCGAAACGGGTAACGGTGCGCTCTACGGCCTTGCCTTCGCGGTCATGGATGTCGATGCTGCCTTTGTGGATGTCGGCCATGTCGCCTTCTTCCAGGAACATGAAGCGGTCGGTCACCGGCAGCAGGGCCAGCTGGTCAGAGGCGATGAAGTTTTCACCGATTCCGACACCCACCACCAGTGGGCTGCCCTGGCGACACACCACCATGTGGTCCGGCTCGTCGGCATGCACCACGGCCAGGGCGTAGGCACCACGCAGGCGATCCAGCGCGGTTTTCACGGCCTGGTACAGGCCGCCGCCCGCCCTGTAGTTCTTGCCGATCAGGTGGGCAACCACTTCGGTGTCGGTCTGGGAGGTGAACTCGAAGCCTTCCGCTTTCAGTTCGTCGCGCAGTTCCTGATAGTTTTCGATAATACCGTTATGAACGATGGCCAGCCGGTCGCCGGACATATGGGGATGGGCGTTAAGCTTGGACGGCTCGCCATGGGTGGCCCAGCGGGTGTGGGCAATGCCCACGTAGCCGGCAACAGGGTTGGCGGCGATGGCGTCTGCCAGGGCAGCAACCTTGCCCACTTCCCGGGCCCGCTGTACCTGATCGGCGCTGCTGATAACGGCCATACCGGCGGAGTCGTAACCCCGGTATTCAAGGCGGCGCAGGCCCTCCAGCAAAATACCCTGGACGTCCCGTTCAGATACCGCTCCTACAATCCCACACATGCTGTTGTCACCTGTTCGTTAATCGATCGTTACGCTTTTTTTGGCCGTTCCCAACCCGCGATATTCCGTTGCTTGCCCCGGGCCACGGCCAGTTCGCCTTCACTGATGTCCCGGGTGATGGTGGAACCGGCGCCAATCGTGGCCTGCTCGGCAACGGTCACCGGCGCTACCAGCGAGGTGTTGGAACCCACAAAAACGCCATCGCCAAGCACCGTTTTGAATTTGTTCACGCCATCATAGTTGCAGGTGATGGTGCCTGCACCCACATTCACGTTACGGCCCAGTGAGGCATCGCCCACGTAGCTCAGGTGGTTGATCTTGCTGCCCTCACCCACCACGGCTTTCTTGGTTTCCACAAAGTTGCCGACCTTGGTGTTGGCGGCCAGCTCGGTACCCGGGCGCAGGCGGGCAAACGGGCCGATCTGGGCGTTGGCACCCACCACGGCACCTTCAATCACACTGTTGGCCTTGATCTCGGCGCCATCGGCAATGGTAGCGTCTTTAATCACACAGTTGGGGCCGATCACCACATTGCTGCCCAGGCTGACCTTGCCTTCAAACACTGCATTGATATCAATCCACAGGTCGTTGCCAATGGTCAGCTCGCCACGCACATCGATACGGGCCGGGTCGGCCAGGGTGGCACCTTCGGTCATCAGGCGCTCGGCCTGCTGGCGCTGGTACCAGCGCTCCAGCTCGGCCAGCTGCAGCCGGTTGTTCACGCCCTGCACCTCGAACGGGTTCAGCGGCTGTGAAACTGTCACCGACAGCCCGTTGTTCACCGCCATCGCGATGATGTCGGTCAGGTAGTATTCACCCTGGGCATTACTGTTTGATAATGCCGGCAGCCAGCTTTTCAGGTGGCTGGCAGAGACCGCCAGAATACCGGTGTTCACTTCCTGGATGTCCTGCTGTTCGGCGGTGGCGTCTTTCTGTTCCACAATCGCCTGCACCAGCCCCTGTTCGTTGCGGACAATCCGGCCGTAGCCGTGGGGGTTGTCCATATCCACGGTCAGCAGGGCCAGGTTGCTGTCATCCAGCTCGCTGACCATGGCTTCCAGCGTCTCTTTACGGGTCAGCGGAACATCGCCATACAGCACCAGTACCCGGGCGTTATCTGGCAGGGCCGGCAGGGCCTGGGCCACGGCATGGCCGGTACCCAGTTGTTCGGTCTGGAGCACCCAGTTCACCGAGTCGTCGTGCAACGATGCCCGTACCTGGTCCGCGCCATGGCCGATCACCGTGTGAATTTTTTCCGCGCCCAGCTGCTTGGCGGTATCCACCACATGGTGCAGCATGGCTTTGCCTGCCACCGGGTGCAGTACCTTGGGCAGTGCGGACTTCATCCTTGAGCCCTGGCCGGCGGCCAGGATCACAACGTGTAGCGGGTTCATGGGGCGTTCAGCTCCAAACTCTTTATCCGTTGGAAAATAAAAAACCGCGTCCCGGCGGAAACCCCTCTGTTTCCGGTAGGAAACACAGAGCCCTCCACCTGAGGATGCGGTTCACTGTCAGGCCAGTCCGGGCACTGACACAAGCCTGCTTAACGCAGGTTCTTGCGCAGTTTCTGGATGGTGCGCAGCTGAGCGGCCGCTTCGGCCAGCTCGGCAGCAGCACGCGAGTACTCGAACTCGCCTGTCTTGTTCGCCAGTGCCTTCTCGGCTTGCTTCTGGGCTTCCAGGGCCGCTGCTTCGTCCACATCCTTGGCACGAACGGCGGTGTCGGCCATCAGGGTAACCAGATTGGGCTGTACTTCCAGGTAACCACCGGATACGTACAGAATTTCCTCACTGCCACCCTGCTTGATGATCCGCACTGCGCCGGGCTTCAGCCCGGTCAGCAGCGGAGCATGGCCATACTGGATGCCAAGCTCACCTTCGGTACCGGTGGCGATCAGCATCTCCACCAGGCCCGAATAGATTTTTTCCTCGGCACTTACGACGTCACAATGTACGGTCATAGCCATTTCTTACGCCTCTTGGGTCTGAAAGGAAAAAAGGTGTCTTACTTACCTTCCTTCTCTTTCATTGCCTTAGCTTTCTCAATCGCTTCTTCGATGCCGCCGCACATGTAGAACGCCTGCTCCGGCATGTCGTCGTAGTCACCGTTGAGAATGCCTTCGAAGCTGGCGATGGTCTCTTTCAGAGACACGTACTTACCCGGGGAACCGGTAAATACTTCAGCAACGTGGAACGGCTGCGACAGGAAACGCTCGATCTTACGGGCACGGGCTACGGTCAGCTTGTCTTCTTCAGACAGCTCGTCCATACCCAGGATCGCGATGATGTCTTTCAGTTCCTTGTAGCGCTGCAGAACGTTCTGAACACCACGGGCAACGTTGTAGTGCTGCTCACCGATCACCAGCGGATCCAGCTGACGGGAGGTGGAGTCGAGCGGATCGATCGCCGGGTAGATACCCTTGGACGCGATGTCACGGCTCAGTACCACGGTCGCGTCAAGGTGCGAGAAGGTGGTGGCCGGAGACGGGTCGGTCAAGTCATCCGCCGGTACGTATACCGCCTGGATAGAAGTGATGGAACCGGTCTTGGTAGAGGTGATCCGCTCCTGCAGCTGACCCATCTCTTCCGCCAGTGTCGGCTGGTAACCTACCGCTGAAGGCATACGGCCCAGCAGTGCAGATACTTCAGTACCGGCCAGGGTGTAACGGTAGATGTTGTCAACGAACAGCAGTACGTCACGGCCTTCGTCACGGAACTTCTCGGCCATCGTGAGACCGGTCAGGGCCACACGCAGACGGTTTCCAGGGGGCTCGTTCATCTGGCCGTAAACCATGGCAACCTTATCGAGAACGTTGGATTCCTTCATTTCGTAGTAGAAGTCGTTACCTTCCCGGGTCCGCTCACCAACACCGGCGAATACGGAGAGACCGGAGTGCTCTTTCGCGATGTTGTTGATCAGTTCCATCATGTTTACGGTCTTGCCTACGCCGGCACCACCGAACAGACCAACCTTACCACCCTTGGCGAACGGGCAGATCAGGTCGATAACCTTGATTCCGGTTTCCAGCAGGTCGGCAGACGCTGCCTGATCGGCATAGCCCGGTGCCTTGCGGTGGATAGCCCAGCGCTCTTCTTCGCCGATGTCGCCCTGCTCGTCGATGGGACGACCCAGAACGTCCATGATCCGGCCCAGAGTCTGTGTACCAACGGGTACAGAGATCGGCTTGCCGGTATTTTCTGCTTTCAGGCCACGCTTCAGGCCCTCGGTGCTGCCCATGGCGATGGTACGAACAATGCCGTCACCCAGCTGCTGCTGGACTTCCAGAGTTGTTTCGCCACCTTCAAGCAGCAGTGCGTCGTAAACGCTTGGAACGGAGTCACGTGGAAATTCCACGTCGATAACCGCGCCAATGATCTGAACGATGTGTCCGCTACTCATGCTCGGTTCCTCGTTATCTTGATAGTCAATAAAACCAGTAGGTCTGTGAGCGTTAACCAACAGATGCTGCGCCGCTCACAATCTCCGAAATCTCTTGTGTGATCGCTGCCTGACGGGCCTTGTTATAGGCCAGTTGAAGCTCGTCAATGATGCTGCCAGCGTTGTCTGTCGCGCTCTTCATGGCAATCATCCGGGCAGCCTGCTCACAGGCCAGATTTTCTACCACACCCTGATACACCTGGGATTCGATATAACGTGGCATCAGCCCGTCAAGGATCGGACGGGAATCCGGCTCGTAGATGTAATCCCACTGGTGACCGATTTCTTCATCATCGCCTTCCGGTAGCGGCAGCAACTGCAGCGCCTGGGGGCTCTGGGTCATGGTGTTGACGAATTCGTTGCTGATCAGGAACAGGCGGTCGATCTTGCCTGCCTCGAACGAATCCAGCATCACCTTGACGCTACCGATCAGCTGATCTGCACTGGGGTTGTCGCCCAGGTGCGTCACGGCTGCCACCACGTTTCCGCCATAGTTGCGGAAAAAGGAGGCACCCTTCTGGCCAATAGCGCAGATATCGGTCTCAATACCTTGTTGTTTCCATTCACGCATTTCTCTGACGAGCAGCTTGAACGCGTTGGTGTTCAGACCACCGCAAAGACCGCGATCAGAGGAGACCACAATGTAGCCTACCCGCTTGACCTCGCGCTCCTGCATGAACGGATGGCGGTAATCCTTGTTGGACTTCGCAATGTGTCCGATTACCTGGCGCATCTTTTCAGCGTACGGGCGGGTTGCCTGCATACGCTCCTGAGCCTTACGCATCTTGCTCGCGGCTACCATTTCCATGGCAGACGTGATCTTCTGCGTGCTCTTGATGCTTCCGATCTGGTTACGTATTTCTTTTCCGACGGCCATATGTCACTGCCTTTTCAAGTTAGACACTCAAATGGACCAGCACGCCCGCACAACGGCGGGCCTTTTGGATTTACCAGCTCTGAGTGGTCTTGAATTTCTCCAGAGCAGCTTTGAGGCCGGCAGTGATGTCGTCGTTGAAGTTACCTTCAGGGCCGATCTTGTCCAGAAGTTCCTTCTGCTCGGACCGCATCCAGTCCAGCAGTTGGGCTTCGAACTTCACAACCTTGTTGACATCCACATCGTCCAGGAAGCCTTCGTTCGCTGCGAACAGTACGGTACCCATTTCCGCAACGGTCATCGGGCTGTACTGGTTCTGCTTCATCAGCTCGGTGACGCGCTGACCGTGCTCCAGCTGCTTACGGGTTGCTTCGTCGAGGTCGGAAGCGAACTGGGCAAACGCCGCCAGTTCCCGGTACTGGGCCAGGGCCAGACGGATGTTACCGCCGAGCTTCTTCATGATCTTGGTCTGGGCTGCACCACCTACCCGGGATACGGAGATACCGGCGTTCATGGCCGGACGGATACCGGAGTTGAACAGGTTGGTTTCCAGGAAGATCTGACCGTCGGTAATGGAGATTACGTTGGTCGGTACGAACGCAGACACGTCACCAGCCTGGGTCTCGATGATCGGCAGGGCGGTCAGGGAACCGGTCTTGCCTTTCACTTCGCCGTTGGTGAACTGCTCAACGTAGTCAGCATTTACACGGGACGCACGCTCCAGCAGACGGGAGTGCAGGTAGAAAACGTCACCCGGGAATGCTTCACGTCCCGGCGGACGACGCAGCAGCAGGGAGATCTGACGGTAAGCAACGGCCTGTTTGGACAGGTCATCGTATACGATCAGGGCGTCTTCACCGCGGTCGCGGAAGAACTCACCCATGGAAGTACCGGCGTACGGAGCCAGGAACTGCATCGCGGCCGGATCGGCGGCGCCAGCGGCAACCACGATGGTGTGGTCCATGGCACCGTGCTCTTCCAACTTGCGCACAACGGCGGCAATGGAAGACTGCTTCTGGCCAACGGCAACGTAGATACACTTGATGCCGGTGTGCTTCTGGTTGATGATCGCGTCGATGGCAACCGCGGTCTTACCGATCTGACGGTCACCGATGATCAGCTCACGCTGGCCGCGGCCGATGGGAACCATGGTATCGATGGCTTTCAGACCAGTCTGTACCGGCTCGTCAACGGACTGACGGGCGATAACGCCCGGTGCAACCTTCTCGACCGGGGAGGTCAGGCTGTTGCCCAGCTCGCCCTTACCGTCGATGGGGTTACCCAGGGAGTCAACCACACGGCCCAGCAGTTCGTTACCAACGGGTACTTCCAGGATACGACCAGTACAACGTACCTTCTGGCCTTCGGCCAGACCTTCGTAGTCACCCAGAACAACCGCACCAACAGAATCACGCTCCAGGTTAAGCGCCATGCCGTATGTGCCGTTGGCAAATTCAATCATCTCGCCGTACATAACGTCGGCCAGACCGTGGATCAGCACGATACCGTCAGATACAGACAGGATCGTACCTTCGTTTTTTGCTTCGGAAGAGATGTCGAGTTTCTCGATTCTCTTCTTGATGATGTCACTGATCTCGGATGGATTCAGTTGCTGCATGCCTTTGTCCTCAAACCTTGTGCTGAAATCAGGAGCCCAGAGCCCTGGCCATTCTGGCCAGTTTGCCACGGACTGAAGCGTCGATAACCAGGTCGCCTGTTCGTACGATCACGCCACCGATCAGGGACTGATCCACGGTGGTCTCGAGTTCGACCTTGCGCTCCAGCTTTTTGGACAGTGCGTCGATCAGTTTCTGCTGCTCGTCTGCAGACAAGTCGAATGCGGTATCGATTGTCAGGTGCACAGACTTCTCAAGGTCTGCACGGTACAAACGGAACAAAGCAGAAATCTCCGGCAGCAGGGCCAGACGCTTGTTTTCAGCAAGAATCAACAGGAAGTTTCTGAGTGCTTCAGGCAGCGGCTCTTCAAAACACTCTGCGAAGAGTTCCGCCTTGCGTTGCTCAGACAGGCCGGGGTTGGCCAGGATGTTCTTTACCTCTTGGTCAGCCGCAACCTGAGCGGCAAAAGCCAGAGCCCGATCCCATTGATCAACGGCGTTCTGGTCCTGCGCGGCATCAAAAACGGCCTTCGCGTAGGGTCGGGCTAACGTTGTAAGTTCTGCCATGATGACCCTCTTTTAGAGTTCTGCGGCCAGCTTGTCCAGCATCTCGCTGTGAGCTTTGGCGTCTACAGAGGTTTCCAGAATCTTCTCGGCACCCGCAACAGCCAGTGCTGCCACTTCTGCTCTGAGTGCGTCGCGAGCCTGAACACGCTCCTGTTGAATTTCCGCCCTGGCCTGCTCAATAAGCTTGTCGCCTTCCTTACGAGCGTCGTCCTTTGAGGCTTCGACGATCTGGGCGGCACGCTTGTTAGCCTGGTCAATCAGGGCTGCAGCTTCTTCTTTTGCCTTCTGCAGTTCTTTCGCGGCTTTTTCCTGCGCAAGTTCCAGATCGAGGGAAGCCCGATCTGCGGCAGAGAGGCCGTCTGCAATTTTCTTCTGGCGCGCTTCCATGGCAGCCGTAATCGGCGGCCATACGTACTTGACGCAGAACCAGACGAAAATAGCGAAGGCAATCGATTGCCCTATCAACGTAAGGTTTATATTCACGGCAATATACCTCTTGCTATTCGTTGCGTCCTGGTGTCCGGAATGCGGCGGCAGTGCCGGGCACTGCCACCCTCAATTCTCGGCTGATTAACCAGCAACAACGAAGATCAGGTACATCGCGATACCAACACCGATCATGGGAACCGCGTCAAGCAGACCAGCCATGATGAATGCCTTGGTTTGCAGCTGGTTAGCCATTTCCGGCTGACGCGCAGTGGACTCGAGCAGTTTGCCGCCCAGCAGACCGAAACCGATACCAGCGCCCAGGGCACCCAGACCGATGATCAACGCAGCTGCGATAAATACCATTTCCATTGAAGACTCCTCAGTTTTTCAGATAGTTAAGGGTTTGTGTATTTAAGGGTTTATCAGTGATCTTCGTGTGCCGCGCTGAGGTAAACCACAGTAAGCACGGTAAAAATAAAGGCCTGAAGCGGAATGACGAGGATGTGGAAGATCGCCCAGGGAACGTTCAGCGTCCACTGGACCCACAGCGGCAACAGCGCAATCAGGATAAAGACAACTTCACCAGCGTACATGTTACCGAACAGACGCAGTGCCAGGCTGATCGGCTTGATGATCAGCGCCAGGATCTCCAGCAGCAGGTTAAACGGAACCATGATCCAGTGATTGAACGGGTTAAAGGCCAGCTCTTTGGTAAAGCCACCCACGCCTTTCACCTTGAAGCTGTAGAACAGGATCAGCAGGAATACACCGATGGAGATACCGAAGGTACCATTGGGATCGGTAGTCGGAACAATCTTGAAGTAGCCAAGCCCCAGCGCAGAAGCGATGGACGGGATGTAGTCAATCGGGATCAGCTTCAGGACGTTCATCAGCAGGATCCAGACGAAAATCGTCAGGGCCAGCGGGGCAATCAGCGGGTTCTTGCCGTGGAAGACATCGCGCACGATGCCCTGAACGAATTCAAAAGTCATTTCGACCAGGTTCTGCAAGCCGCTCGGCGCGCCTTCGGTGACCCGGTTGGCCACAAACCGGAACAAGCCCAGGAACAGAATACCCATGGCGATAGACCAGCCGAGGGTATCGACGTGCACTGCCATGAAGCCCATGTCTGCGGCTTCCTGGCCGGTGCGTGCGAAGGTCCAGGTGGCCTCCTGCACAACACTGCCGTCTGCGCGCTCATAGCCTTCCGGGAGCTTGCCATAGGTAAGGTTGGTGAGGTGGTGTTTTATATACTCTACTGGGGTATCAGCTGCCATACTGCTCTCGTCCAGTCATCGCTGTGGTCGCGGCCGGATGAGCCAGCGCAATGCCGTACCCAACACAACCATCACAGCAAAAGTGAATAACAGAGCCGGTACGTGTACTGACTCCATTAAAGTGAAAACGGCCGCAAAAAACACTGCGGTAAGGGCGAGCTTGATGCTCTCTGCCCTGAAAATGTTGCTGACGGCCAGGTGCATCTGCCTTGCGCCCTGGTACCGGTATGTCCGGTGAGCAAAGTAAGCGTTTGGTATGACAAAAATAAGACCGCCGATAAACGCGGAATACCCGGCCAAACGACTTTCCAGCAACCACAACAGGCTCAGAATGGTGAGAGCGGCCATCTCTATGGTCAGCCACTGCTTCAGCGGCACGTACGTGATGGCTTTCATTGAACGGCTCATATCACCAGCTGTCATTCCAAGCGCGCGGAATTATATGTGTTAACCGGAAGCGGTTCAACATAACCCGACGGAAAAAATGGCGAAAATTTAACCAGGCTTCAACCTGGGAAAGCCTGCTTTTACACAGATTGTGTTCTCAGGCTTGTGCTACACCCAGATGTGGTGTTTCCGGCCCGAATGGATACTTTAGGATGATTTTCAGGAATTTCCGGTCGCTCAGCGGATATGGCCCAGAATACCGTCGAGCTCATCCAGCGAACTGTATTCGATAACCACTTTGCCCTTGCCCCGCTTGCCATGGGCGATGGATACCCGGGCACCGAGCCGGTCAGACAGGTCATCCTGCAGGGCCCGGATGTTGGGGTCCAGCGCCTTGCTGCCGGAATCTTCCGTGGCGGGCTTTTCCTGCTGGATGCGTCGCACCAGGGCTTCGGTCTGGCGTACGGACAGCGACTTGGCCACCACCTGGCGGGCCACCTCCATCTGCTGCTCCGGTGGCAGGGTCAACATGGCACGGCCGTGGCCCATCTCCAGGTCGCCGTGTTCGAGCATGGTGCGCACGTCTTCGGCCAGGCCAAGCAGCCGCAACAGGTTGGTGATGGTGGTGCGGGACTTGCCCACCGCTTCGGCCACCTGGGCCTGGGTCAGTCCGAATTCTTCCTGCAGGCGCTGCAGGGCAAAGGCTTCTTCTATGGGGTTCAGGTTTTCGCGCTGGATGTTCTCGATCAGCGCCATGGCGATGGCGGCTTCATCCGGCACATCGCGGATGATAGCGGGGATGCTGTCGAGCCCGGCAATCTGGGTGGCCCGCCAGCGGCGTTCACCGGCAATCAGTTCATAGCGGCTTTCGGAAACCGGGCGCACCACCACCGGTTGCATCACGCCTTGCTGGCGAATGGAGTCGGCCAGTTCCTGCAGGGCGGCGGGGTCCATATCCCGGCGTGGCTGGTAACGGCCACGCTGGATGAGGTCTACGGGGATCTCCCGCAGTTCGCCATCGTGTTCGGCCACTTGCTGGTTCAGGTTTACCTTCGAGCCCTGTAACAGCGCTCCCAAACCCCGTTCGCCCAAGCCTCTTTTCTTCGCCGCCATGGTGTTTGTCATTCTTCCTGTTGAAAAAGTTGGTGCATGGTTGCCCGACGGCAAACTATGTTACACCGCAACGGCGGCGGATGTCTTTTTTGAACCGTGCCGGCGCACCATCTCGCCCGCCAGGGCCAGGTAGGCCACGGCACCCTTGGAGGCTTTGTCGTAAACCAGTGCCGGCAGACCGTAACTGGGTGCCTCGGCCAGGCGCACGTTGCGGGGGATAACAGCCCGGTACACTTTTTCGCCGAAGTATTCGCTGAGCTGGCCGGAAACATCCAGGGTCAGGCTGTTGCGGGGGTCGTACATGGTACGCAGGATGCCTTCGATCTCCAGGTTCGGATTGACCGTTTCCTTGATCTGTTCGACCGTGTTCATGAGTGCCGCCAGGCCTTCCAGCGCGTAGTATTCACACTGCATCGGAATCAGTACGGAGTCCGCCGCCGACAGGGAGTTTACGGTCAGCAGGTTCAGCGACGGCGGGCAGTCGATCAGGATGTAGTCGTAATTTTCCCGGACGCTGTTCAGCGCCAGCCGCAGCCGGTGCTCCCGGCCGATTTCGTTCATCAGTTCCACTTCGGCGGCCGTCAGGTCGCCATTGGCAGGCAGCAGGTCAAAGCCCGAGGCGTCGGTTTTCACGATGACTTCTGCCGGGCTGGCACGCTTGGTCAGCACATCGTAACCCGACAGTTCCAGGGCGTTTTTATCCACACCGCTACCCATGGTGGCGTTGCCCTGGGGGTCCATGTCTACCAAAAGCACCCGGCGCCTGGTAGCAGCCAGTGAGGCAGCAAGGTTCACGCAGGTGGTGGTTTTGCCCACACCGCCTTTCTGATTGGTCACTGCAATCACGCGCGCCATGCTTTGCCTCCTGCTGTTGAGGGTTACCGGTGTCGTTCGGCCCGGGCGACGATCAGTAAATGCCGTTCGCCGTCGGCTCCGGGGACGGTCAGGGAATGACTGGATTCTACCTGCCAGCCCGCCGGAAGGGCAGCTACTTCATCATCCGGATACTGGCCTTTCATGGCAAGGAACTCGCCGTCATTCGCCAGCAGGCTGCCACACCAGGTCACCAGGTTTTCCAGCGCGGTAAAGGCCCGGCTGCTGACCTGGGTGAAGGGCTGATCGGGCTGGCAGTCTTCCGCCCGGCCGTGGATAACTTCAACGTTGTCCAGCCCAAGCTCAAGCATACACTGATTCAGGAATCGGGTTTTCTTACCGTTGCTGTCCAGCAGAGTAAAGCGTTTTTCCGGGAACACAATGGCCAGTGGAATACCCGGCAGGCCGCCGCCGGCGCCCACATCCAGCAAATGGTCCGTAGTCACCCAGGGCATGATGCTCAGGCTGTCGAGCAGCTGGCGCGAGACCATTACCCGCTCATCCCGGACCGCGGTCAGGTTGTAGGCCTTGTTCCATTTGTTCAGCAGCGTCAGGAACGCCAGCAACCGGTCCTGCTGGCTGTCACTGAGGGCAATACCCATCTGTGCCAGGCCGTCCTGCAGCTGGCATTGCCATAGCTGTGGATAACTCATCTCAGGCGCTCTGCTTTTTCAACAGGTCGCGCTTTTTCAGGTGCACCAGGATCTGGCTGACCGCCGCCGGAGTCACACCCTGGATACGGGACGCCTGAGCCACCGTTTCCGGGCGCACGTCCTTGAGCTTCTGCTTGATTTCGTTGGACAGGCCACCGATGACGTCGTAATCCAGATCCAGCGGCAACGCGGTGTTCTCGTTCTTGCGCAGGCGCTCGATCTCGTCGGCCTGGCGGGAGATGTAGCCTTCGTACTTGATCTCGATTTCCACCTGGTCCGCCACGCTCGGGTCTTCAGCCCGCCCGGCGCTGATCTCGGCGATGTGCTCGTAGACAATTTCCGGGCGGCGCAGCAGCTCGGCCAGCGACTGGTCCCGGGTCATCGGCTGTTTCAGGTAGCCATTGGCACGTTCACCGGCCTCGGTGTTCGGGTGAATGCGGGTGTTTTCCAGCCGGCTGCGCTCTTTGGCGATGCCTTCGCACTTGTCGCTGAACTTCTGCCAGCGTTCGTCATCCACCAGGCCCAGCTTGCGGCCGGTTTCGGTCAGGCGCAGGTCGGCGTTGTCTTCCCGCAGGATCAGCCGGTATTCGGCGCGGCTGGTGAACATACGGTAGGGCTCCTGGGTGCCCATGGTGATCAGGTCGTCCACCAGTACGCCCAGGTAGGCTTCGTCGCGGCGCGGGTACCACTCGTCTTTGTCCTGGGCCCGCAGCGAGGCGTTGATGCCCGCCAGCAAGCCCTGGGCGCCGGCTTCTTCGTAACCGGTGGTGCCGTTGATCTGGCCGGCAAAGTACAGGCCCTGGATAAACTTCGTTTCCAGGGTGTGGCGCAGGTCCTGTGGGTTCAGATAGTCATACTCGATGGCATAACCCGGGCGCAGGATGTGGGCGTTCTCGAAACCCGGTATCGAGCGCACGGCCTTGAGCTGGATATCAAACGGCAGGCTGGTGGAAATGCCGTTCGGGTACAGCTCGTTGGTGGTCAGGCCTTCGGGCTCGACGAAAATCTGGTGTGAATCCTTGTCGGCAAAGCGGTTGACCTTGTCCTCGATGGACGGGCAATAACGCGGGCCCACGCCTTCGATGTTGCCGGCGAACATGGGCGAGCGGTCAAAGCCACTGCGGATGATGTCGTGGGTTTCTTCGGTGGTGCGGGTCACGTAGCAGCAGATCTGCTCCGGGTGTTCGTCCCGGCTGCCGATAAAGGACATCACCGGCGTCGGATCGTCGCCCCACTGCTGCTGCATTACCGAGAAATCCACGGTGCGGGCATCAATGCGCGGCGGGGTACCGGTTTTCAGGCGGCCAACGTTGAACGGCAGCTCCCGCAGGCGCCTGGCCAGGGCGTTGGCCGGGGCATCACCTGCACGGCCACCGGCATGGTTCTGCATACCAATGTGGATAACTCCACCCAGGAAGGTACCGGTAGTCAGGACCACGGTTTTGGCGTTGAAGCGGATGCCGGTCTGGGTGACCACGCCCACCACCTGGTCGTTTTCCACAACCAGGTCATCGGCCGCCTGCTGGAACAACGTCAGGTTGGGCTGGTTTTCCAGCATATGGCGAATGGCGGCTTTGTACAGAATCCGGTCCGCCTGGGCGCGGGTAGCGCGCACCGCCGGGCCCTTGCGGCTGTTCAGCACCCGGAACTGGATACCGGCCTGATCGGTGGCCCGGGCCATGGCGCCGCCCAGGGCGTCGATTTCCTTCACCAGGTGGCTCTTGCCAATGCCACCGATGGCGGGGTTGCAGGACATCTGCCCCAGGGTCTCAATGTTGTGGGTCAGCAGCAGGGTTTGCGAGCCCATGCGCGCGGCTGCCAGCGCGGCTTCAGTGCCGGCATGGCCACCACCAATGACAATGACATCGAAACGGGTCGGAAACTCCACACTACACCTCGGAAATCGGGGAAAAAAAAGGGCGGCGAGTATAACGCCTCGCCCGGAAAATTACAGTCAGAATGTGCAAATTTTAACCAGAACTTCGGGTATCCGAAAGGCGGCCGGTGGGTACCCGGGCACAACCCGGGGCCTGCCGGCCCGCTTTAAACTAGGTAAAAACCGAAACTATCGGTTTATCAGAAGCTTGTAGCCAGCTGTTCAGAAAAGTTTTCAAGAAAGTTATCCACATTTAAAAAGGCTTACCAGACACAGTTTTACGACCTCAACTTATTGTTATTATTATATTTACCAGAAACGATCCAACGGTTATCCGTAGCTTTTCCCATTAATTATCCACAGATTGGCCCGCACGGCGCCGGAGCCCCAGCACACTTACCCACACCAGGGCGTTCACCAGGGACAGGATCAGGAAAAAGGTCGGGATTCCCAGATCAAAGACCCCGAGAACCAGGATTCCGGCAATGGCACTGGCCACCATAAACAGGGAATTGATGACATTCAGGGCCGCAATAATCCGGGCCCGCTTGTGATCCGGGGTTTCGTACTGGATAAACGCGTACAGCGGCACGATAAACAGGCCACCACAGAGTCCGATACCCACCAGGTCCAGCAACACCCGGATATACACAGGTTCCGTCATCAGGCTGAGCCAGGTGGACGGCTCCGGGTTGGCCGGTACCGCAAAGAACAGGTCAATGCCCAGCAAGGTCAGGCCCAGGGCGCCCCAGGGTACCGGCGCCAGGGTTATTCGATGCTTGGTCAGCCGTTCGCACAGCATGGAGCCTGCGGAGATACCCACAATGAACATGGCCAGCAGCAAGGTGACCACGGTTTCGTCACCCGCCAGCCAGGTTTTGGCAAAGTTGGGAAACTGGGTCAGGTACGCCGCGCCCAGGAACCAGAACCAGGAAATCGCCAGAACAGCTCCCAGCACTTTCGGGCGCTCCCGGGCCACGGCCATTAGCCGCCAGGTTTCCAGAAAGGGCCGGAAACGCACCATCACGTCCGGTGCTTCGTCCCGGGTATCCGGCACCTTGCGCGCCGCCAGGTAGCCCAGCACGGCCATCACCAGCACGGCTACGGCGGTGATGCGTGCCGCCTGCTCTGCTCCGGCGATAACACCGGCGGCGATGGTGCCCAGCAGAATGGCTACGAAGGTGCCCATACTGACCAGACCGTTGCCACCCACCAGTTCGTCGTTTGCCAGCACCCGGGGCAGGATGGAGTATTTCACCGGCCCGAAGAACGTGGACTGCACGCCCATCAGGAACAACAACACCAGCAGCAACTCGTACCAGCCAAACCACAAAGCCAGCGCCGCCAGGGACATGATGCCGATTTCCGCCGCCTTGACCCGGCGGATAATCCAGGCCTTTTCGTAGCGATCCGCCATCTGGCCGGCAATCCCGGAGAACAGGAAAAACGGCAGGATAAACAGGAAGGCGGCGATATTGACCACCACGTTCACCGACAACCCCATCAGGCCACCGGCCTGGTAGGTGATTAGCAACAACAGGGCGTTCTTGTACAGGTTGTCGTTAAAGGCGCCCGAGAACTGGGTCAGGTAGAACGGCAGAAACCGCCGCTGGCCCAGCAACCGGAACTGGCTGTGCGCTGGCATCAGAACTCATCAGCCTTCTTTGCCGGGCTGCTGGCCAGCCCGGAACCCCCGGCGGGGCCGGCTGCCAGCCGGTCCAGCTCTTGCTCCACCGCGTTGGCAGACTTGGCGAACCGGGCCAGCAGGTTATACAGCACCGGGATAATAAACAGGGTCAGAGTGGTGGCGAAGATCAGCCCTCCCAGGATCACCATGCCGATTGCCGCCCGGCTTTCGGCGCCGGCACCGGTGGCAATCACCAGAGGCACGGCACCGAACACGGTGGAGATGGTAGTCATCAGTACCGGCCGGAAGCGCAATGTGGCACCCTCCAGAATGGCGTCGCGCACACTGTAACCTTTGTCCCGCAACTGGTTAGCGAATTCTACGATCAAAATGCCGTTCTTGGCCATCAGCCCCAGCAACATGATGATGCCGATCTGGCTATAGATATTCAGGCTGATGCCCGACCACGCCAGGGCGATCAGGGCACCGGTTACCGCCAGCGGCACCGACAGCATGATGATCAGCGGGTGGATCCAGCTTTCAAACTGGGCCGCCAGCACCAGGAACACAATCACAAAGGCCAGGGCAAAGGTGATAAAGATGGCCGCTGAGGAATCCTGGAATTCCCGGGACAAGCCCTTGTAACTGAGCCGCGCCTCTGGCGGCAAGTTATCCACAGCCAAACTGTTCAGGTAATTCAGAGCCGTTCCCAGGTCGTAGCCATCGGCCAGGGACGCGCTGATCACCACCGCCGGCAGGCGGTCAATCCGGCGCAGGTCCGGGTTGGCTCCGATTTCTTCCACCGACACCAGCGCCTTCAGGGGAATCAGCTCGCCCCCTGCCCTGGGCCGCAGGAAAATCTGTTCGAGGTCATCCGGGGTGGCGCGGTTGGCATCGTCGGCCTGGATAATCACATCGTACTCCTGACCGCGGTCCAGGTAGGTGGTCACCTGCCGGGACGCCAGCATGGTCTGCAGCGTAAGCCCCACATCCTGCACGGTAATATCCAGGTCGGCCGCGCGGTCGCGGTCGATATTCACCCGCAGTTCTGGCCGGGTAAGCTCGAAATCCGTATCCAGCCCCAGCAGGTTCGGGTTGGCCTTCGCCCGTTCCAGGATTTCTTCACTCCAGGCCTGCACCGATTCGTAATCCGGGCCGGCAATTACAAATTCCACCGGCTGGCTGAAGCCCCGCTGGCCCAGGCCTGGCGGGTTGATGACGTTGATGCGGGCACCGGATATATCCGACAGCTTGTCACGGATATCCGTAGTCACCTGCTGTTGCTTGATGGTCCGCTGCTCCCACGGTACCAGTCCCATAATCATGAAGGCACTGTCTTCTTCGTCGCGGAAGCCGACAATGGACAGCAAGCGCTCGGCGGTGCCCTCCTCCAGGTAGGTCAGTAACCGCTGTTCGGCCAGCTTCACGAAATGGTCGGTATATTCGACCGTGGAGCCCCGCGGTGCACTGGTGGGCATGATGATCACACCACGGTCTTCAATAGGCGCCAGTTCCTGCGGCAGCCGGGGATAAATCACCGCCGCCACGATCAGCCCGGCAATCCCCAGGCCCAGCAACAGGCCGGGCTGGTTCAGGGAGAACTGCAGCAGGCGCCTGTAGCCGTTGCTCAGGCCGTTAAGGATCTTTTCACTGAAGGCCCAGAACCGGTGGCCTTCCACCGATTCCGGGCTGTGGCGCAACCACTTGGAACAGAGCATCGGGGCCAGGGTAAGCGCGACAAGGCTGGAGAAAATCACCGCCGCCGCCAGAGTGAACCCGAATTCGGCAAACAGCCGGCCCACGTTGCCGCCCATAAACGAGATGGGCACAAACACCGCCACCAGGGTCAGGGTGGTGGCAATCACCGCAAAGGCCACCTGCTTGGCACCGCGGTAGGCTGCCAGCAGTGGCGGCTCGCCCTCATCGATCCGGCGCTGGATGTTCTCCAGCATCACAATGGCGTCGTCCACCACCAGGCCGATGGCCAGGATCACCGCCAGCAGGGTCAGTACGTTGATGGAAAAGCCCAGGAAGCCCAGCCCGATAAAGGCCCCGATCACCGCCACCGGAATGGTGACCGCCGGAATCAATGTGGCGCGCCAGGACCGCAGGAACAGGAAAATCACCAGGATCACCAGCGATACCGAGATCGCCAGGGTCACCAGAACCTCCTTGATGGAAGCCCGGATAAAGATGGATTCGTCGTAGCTTTCGCTGATCGACACTTCCGGTGGCAGGGTTTCACGGATCTTGTCCAGCTCGGCGCGCACGCCGTCAGACACCGCAACGGTATTGGCCTTGGACTGGCGGATGACCCCCATGCCAATGGCCGTGCGGCCGGCAGCCCGCAGGCGGCCGATATCCGATTCCACCCCCATCTGTACGTTGGCTACTTCACCCAGTCGCAGCAGGTCGTTGCCATCCCGGCGTACGACCAGGTTGCGGAATTCTTCCACTGTGGATAACCGGCCCTCGGCCCGCACGGTAAAGTTGCGGGTGGAGGAATCCACCGAACCGGCCGGTAATTCCACGTTGTTGGCCCGCAGGGCCTGTTCGACTTCCGACACGGTGATATTGCGGGCCGCCAGCCGTTCCCGGTCAAGCCAGACCCGGATGGCATAGCGGCGTTCGCCACCGATACGCACATCGGCCACGCCGTCCAGCACCGACAAACGGTCGCTCAGCACCCGGTCGGCAAAATCACTCAGTTCGGCGGCATCCCAGACTTCGCTGGTCAGAGTTATCCACATCATCGGCCGGGCATCGGAATCGGCCTTGCGAACCACCGGCGGATCGGCTTCGTCCGGCATCTGGTTCAACACCCGGGAGACGGCATCACGCACATCGTTGGCAGCAATGTCGATATCGCGGGAGGTGTTGAACTCGATGGTGGTGCGGGATTCGCCCTGCTCGGTGGAAGACTCAATAGAGCGGATACCTTCAATGCCACTGATGGCGCCTTCGATCACCTGGGTAATCTGGGTATCCACCACTTCGGCGGCGGCACCGGTGTAATCGGTGGACACCGAGACCACTGGCGGGTCGATATCCGGATACTCCCGAACCGGCAGGCCCATCAGGGCGGCCAGCCCGAACACGACAATCAGCAGGCTCAGAACCGTGGCGAAGACCGGGCGCTTGATGGAGACGTCTGACAGCACCATGGCTCAGGACCCCTGCACAGAACCGAAGCGGTTCTCCGGAATGGCAAGGTCTGACTCGATCACCCGAACCCGGTTGCCGGAACTCAGCCGGTCCTGGCCGGTTACAATCACGGCGTCTTCCATAGACAGTCCGTCGGTGACTTCCACCCATCCGGGCAGGCGGCTTCCGGTTGTGACCGACACCCGGCGGGCCCGGCCATCCTCGGCCACGAATACGTATTTCTGGTCACCCCGCAGCATCACCGCCTGCTCCGGCACCACCAGGCCTTTCCGCTCCTGCAAAGTCAGCGAGGCGGACATAAACTGGCCCGGCCGCAAGCGGCCATCGGGGTTATCAATCAGGGCCCGCACCGCCAGGGTGCGGCTCAGCTCGCTGATGCGGGTAGCCAGCTCCACCAGCTCGCCTTCAAAGATTTCATCGGGGAATGCCGGAGAGGTGGCCCGCACCGGCTGGCCCAGCTGAACCTGGCCAACAAACCGCTCGGGCACTGCAAAGTTCAGTTCCAGCTGATCCGTGGAATCCAGGGTGGTAATCACAGTGCCGGCTTGCAGGTAGGCGCCCACACTGATGTCCGACAGCCCGACCACGCCGGAGAACGGCGCTTCAATCCGGTGGTTCTGAAGCCGGACCCGGGCTGCTTCGCGCTGGGCAATGGCAACATCCACCGCAGTTCTCAGCTCATCCACCTGGGACTGGGATACGCTGTTGTTGGCCCGCAGGCTGCGGGCCCGGTCATATTGCCGGCGGGCGTCTGCCAGCTGGGCTTCAATTACGGCCAGATCGGCGGTCGCCTGGCGATCATCCAGCCGCACCAGTACATCGCCTTGCTGCACCTTGCGCCCGGTTTGCAGGTTGAGTTCCACTACCCGACCGCTGACTTCGGTGGTCAGGGCCACCGCATCCATGGCATTCAGGTTGGCAACGGCCGATACCTCATCCCGCACCCTGCGCATTTCCGGTGCCGAGATATTGACCGTGGATGCCGTGGGTTCGTCTTCGGCTTCCGCATCAGCCGGGTCTTCCAGGCTCAGATACACGCCGGCACCTGCCACCACAACTCCAACCAACACAAGCGCCACCAGCCATTGCTTCCACATGGGTATCAGTTACCTGTCCGTATTCTGTTATCAGGATTGCGGAGCCGGCCCCGCGCCTTTTTTCTGGATCACCAGTACCACTTCCCCGACGTCCACACCCCACTTGCTCATGGTGGTCTGGTTGATCAGGGTATCGGGGGTAACCAGATACATCCAGTCGTCCATTCTGACATCAATCGTGCCATCGCCGTATGACACCCGCAGAACATAGTTCATGTGGATGGCATTGCCCTGCCAGCGCATGGTGCCCGGTTCGACGACATCGCCAGCCTCGGCGTGGTAGCCCTGCTCCGATGGCGTCAGGGTCCAGACCCGGGTCTGCTCTTCGCCATCATCGAAACGGAACACTTCATCCAGGGTGCCCACCCCGTTGTCGTCCCAGCTGGCCACGATATCCGCATCGAAGGTGCGGATGACCTCGCCGGAGAAGTCCTTGACCACACCCCGGGCAGAAAGTTCGCCGGTGAAGAACTGACTTGGCACCAGGTCTGGCCCGGTGCTCTGGTAATCATCCAGTGCGGGCCCGGCACAGCCTGCCAGCACCAGAGACATCAACAATATAAGACTCAACGGCCCCAGACCACTGGCCTTGGGTCGCATCCGGGAATTTTGCATGACTTTTACACTCCGGGTTAACGCCAGAACAGCCTGACAGTGCAGAGATCTACGGCCTGCTTGCCGTTTCCGATCAGAAAATCGCCACTGCGTCATTTCAGCCAATTGTCCATTCTGACAGCCATTCAGGCGCTTTCCGTCAATGGCAGCCCCACGGGAATGCCGTAAAACTGCACTCATCAGGGCTTTCAAGCCCGCACGAATCGGACTGAGATTAAACGAGGACCGGCTATGCCTGTGTATAAAGCGCCCCTGCGGGACATGAAATTCCTGCTGAATGATGTATTCGACTACCCGACCCATTACCAGGGCCTGGCCTCCGGCGAAAACGCCACTCCGGACATTGTAGATGCAATCCTTACCGAGTGTGGCCGCTTCTGTGAAGAAGTGCTGAGCCCCCTGTACCAGAGCGGCGACGAAGAAGGCTGCAAGCTGGAAAACGGCGAAGTGATCACCCCCAAGGGCTACAAAGAAGCCTACCAGCAGTATGTGATGGGTGGCTGGCAGGGCTTGTCTGCCCCCGAAGAGTTTGGCGGCCAGGGCCTGCCGGCTTCCATGGGCCTGTTCAAGCAGGAAATGATGGGCACGGCCAACTGGTCGTTCTCCATGTACCCGGGGTTGTCGCTGGGTGCCATGAACACCATTTTCCTGCACGGCACGGACGAGCAGAAACAAACCTACCTGGTACCGCTCACCGAAGGCCGCTGGGGCGGCACCATGTGCCTGACTGAACCCCAGTGCGGTACCGACCTGGGCCAGGTGAAAACCAGGGCTGAACCCCAGGCCGATGGCAGCTACAAACTGACCGGCACCAAGATCTTTATCTCCTCCGGAGAGCATGACCTGACCGAGAACATTGTGCACATTGTCCTGGCCCGCCTGCCGGATGCCCCGAAAGGCACCAAGGGCATCAGCCTGTTCATTGTGCCGAAGTTCATGCCGGCCGCCGATGGCGGTGTCGGCGAGCGCAACGGCGTAAGCTGCGGCAGCCTGGAAAAGAAAATGGGTATCAAGGCGTCCGCTACTTGCGTAATGAACTTTGACGGTGCCACCGGCTACCTGATCGGCCCGGAAAACCAGGGCCTGGAGTGCATGTTCACCTTTATGAACACCGCCCGGATTGGTACCGCCATTCAGGGTGTGGGGCCGGCCGAGCTGTCTTACCAGTGGGCGCTGGACTATGCCAAAGAACGCCGCTCCATGCGCGCGCTGTCTGGCAAGAAAGAGCCGGACCAGGTGGCCGACAGCCTGATTCACCACGCCGATGTTCGGCGCATGCTGCTGACCCAGAAAGCCATCGCCGAGGGTGGCCGGGCCATGCTCTATTACGCGGCCCGGGTAGCCGACCACATGGTGGAAGCCCATACCGCAGGTGATACTGAAAAAGCCGAGAGGTATGACGACAAACTCGGCTTCCTGACCCCGATCCTGAAAGGTTTTCTGACCGAACTGGGTTGTGAAGCGGCCAACCTGGGGATGCAGGTGTTCGGCGGCCACGGTTACATCCGCGAACACGGTATGGAACAGATCGCCCGCGATACCCGTATTGCCACCCTGTACGAAGGCACCACCGGTATCCAGGCCCTGGACCTGCTGGGCCGTAAGGTGTTGCTGATGACCCAGGGCGGCGCGGTGCGCGAGTTCACCTTCAAGGTGGCCAACTTTGCCCGCAAGCACCTGACCGACAAGCGCCTGCGCCCGATGGCGGTGGAGCTGCTGAAACTCACCGCCCAGTGGAACGTGCTGACGGTACGGGTGATGCTGGCGGCCCGCAAAGACCGGGATGTGGTCAGCGCCGCAGCCTACGACTTCCTGATGTACAGCGGCTACGTGAGCATGGCCTACATGTGGCTGCGCCAGTCCGCCGTGGCTGTGGATAAACTGGATAATGGCGGTGAAGAGTCTGAATCCTTCTACCAAACCAAGCTCAACACCGCCGAGTTCTACTACGAGCGCTTGCTGCCCAGGGCCCAGACCCATGCCACCAGCATGCTCAGCCCGACCCGCAGCCTGATGCAGATTGACGCCGAGAACATGGCCTTTACCGGGTAACCCCGGTAACTTCCGGTCCCGGGTTTTCCGGGACTTTTTTCTTCCGGAACCGGGGCCTTGAAATCCCGGTTCCTGCCCTTACCTCTTCTGTGAATATCTTTGCACGAAACTCTTAACTAACTGAGTAATATATCGTTTTCAGGCTTTCCCACACCCGGGATTGACCTGCCAGTACGACTCTGTGCATAAAAGAAGGAGGTTCGAATATGGAAACTCGTGCTGACGACTTTTATCCCACCCGCCTTGAGCGCCCGATTGATGCTTTCGAGCGCAAAGACCCGGTTATCCACAGCCAGGGTAAGCAGCGCAGCGATGGCCCCCTGAGTGAAACCGAGCTGGCACGGTACGAGCGTGACGGTTTTCTGGTGTTCAATAACTTCCTGGACCAGGACACGGTGCGCCGTTTCCGGGAAGATCTGCGGGCCTATGAAAACGACGATGCGGTTCTTCGCTCGGAAGGTACCATTACCGAGCCCGGGAAACAGGAAATCCGGTCGGTGTTCGGCATTCACGAACTCTCGGCCCGGTTTGACCGGCTCACCCGGGATAGCCGGATTCTGGACATGGTGCACCAGCTATTGGGCAGTGATGCCTACATCCACCAGTCCCGTATCAACTTCAAGCCGGGTTTCCACGGCAAGGGCTTCGACTGGCACTCCGATTTCGAAACCTGGCACGCGGAAGATGGCATGCCGAGAATGCGAGCGGTCAGCTTCTCCATTGCCCTGACCGACAACACACCGTTCAACGGCCCGCTGATGCTGATCCCCGGCTCCCATAAAACCTTCGTCCCCTGCGTAGGCCGCACACCGGAGGATAACTACCAGTCTTCCCTGAAAAAACAGGAACTGGGCGTGCCCAACGACCAAGCACTGAAGCAAATGGCGGATCAGCACGGTATACAGGCACCGACCGGGCCGGCAGGTTCTCTGATCATATTCGAGTGCAATACCCTGCATGCCTCTAACGCCAATATGTCACCCTGGCCCAGAAGTAACCTGTTCTTCGTCTACAACAGCGTGGAGAACCAGCTGGTGCAGCCGTTCTGCGGCAACAAACCAAGGCCGGATTTCCTCGGCAATCGCACCAATACAGCAGCGCTGCAGCCGATTGCGGCCCCGGATCTGCGACACACCGGCTGACAGGGAAAGTTATCCACAAAAAAGGGGAAGCCTGGTGCTTCCCCTTTTTGTATCGCTTTATTCACCAGGCTTGTGGATAACTCAGAAATCCACGGTAGCAGATAGCCACAGGCGGCGGCCCTCTTCCACCGTCCCCCCGCTGGCCATGCCTCGGAACACGTAGATGTAATCGGATGCCCAGTCGGTTACCTGGTCACCGTCCGCGTTGATATAGCTGTAATTGCTGCCCTCGAGGAAATCCTTGTCAAACAGGTTGTAAATGGTCGCCGTCAGTCGAACCTTGTCGCTGGCCTGGTAAGAGCCACCCAGATGGAACAGCGCATAATCGCTCAGCTCTCCGACCTGTTGGTCAATGGCCAGCTCTTCCGTACTCAGGTTTTCCCGGGTTTTCAGGTAGCGGGTGCGCTCGCCCCGGTATTCGCCAGACACCCACAGCCCCAGTTTGGCTGTTGCCTGCCAGTTAAGCCGGGCGTGCAGCACATGTTCGGGTGTGTTGGTCAGCTTTTCACCCTTGTTGTCACCGCTTTTCTGCTCAGAATCGGTATACGTGTAGTTGCCGCGCAGGCTCCAGTCCGGGGCAAACTGCCAGCTGGAGGCCAGCTCGATACCCCGGGTTTCCGCCTTGCCGATGTTATCCAGCTGATCGTAGGTGCCATCGGGAATCCGGGGATCACCGCTGATGGTCACCTCTGAGCCATCATCAATCTTGTCTTCAAAGCGTGTGAAGAACACGGTGGCATTGGCCTTGAAGCCGTCAAGGTTGTCAAAGTAAGCGCCGGCTTCGTAGTTGGTGCTCTTCTCCGGCTCCAGGTCCGGAGTACCGATGGTGATATCTTCACCCTGCCCTGTCACACCGTTGATGCCATCGTGGAGATCGTTGATGTCCGGCGTACGATACCCCTGACTGACCCCGCCCTTGAAGGTCCACGACGGTGTGCTGTTCCACACCAGGTAGGCTCGTGGCGTAAAGTGGCCGGAGAAGGCATCGTGGTCTTCGTAGCGACCGCCCAGCGTCAGTGCCAGGTCGTCTCTCAGATACCACTCGTCTTCGGCAAAAACCGCCCAGGAATTCTGCTCAAAGGTCGTGTCGGCAATGCCGTCGGTCAGTTCGGTGTCCCGGTACTGAGCCCCGAAGGTGGCGATATGGTTATCGGTTAGCGGAGCGACCAGCTTGGTATCAAAGACGGTGTCTTTGGATTCCAGTTCCCGCTCGGCACCACCCACCAGGTTCTGGTAAGGGGCGTCGTAAGCAGCACCGATAGTCCCCGGCAGGGTCCGGCCTTCAGTTTCGGTCACGTTGTAGGTCAGGTCATTGCTCCAGGTGCCAAAGCCAAGCTGGCTTGAGTGACCCAACGCCACCTGGTCCCGGTTGAAACGCAGTTCATCGGAATAGCCGTTCGCCACACCAGGGTCGTCTCCACAACTGCGGTCCCGGCCATCCAGCGTACCAAGCTGACAGGACTCGTTGTTGTAAACCTGACGGCCCTGCTCCGCATCCAGATAGAACTCGTGGCCGGCGGCCGGCACCAGGGTCAGGCGGGCACCCAGGGTATGATTGCGGCCATCCACCGGTGCAACACCGCGCTTGGGTGCCTCGCTACCGTCTTCAAAGTCCAGGTCGGCCGCTTCCCGGTCGAGCACGCTGCCTCGCACGGCCAGCCCCAATACATTCTCGATCAACGGACCGCTGGTGTAGAAACTGGTCTTGCCGGTATCACCATAGTCCCGGTTTTCCTGGAAGGTATGCTCCAGGGTGACCGAGCCTGTCCACTCATCCGAGACTTTCTTGGTGATGATGTTGACCACACCGCCGATGGCATCGGAACCATAGAGAGTAGACATGGGGCCACGAATGACTTCGATACGCTCAATGGCGGAAAGGGGCGGAATGAAACTGGTGGAGGTGTCGCCGAATCCGTTCGGGGTAACGTCGCCCGGTGGGTTCTGGCGACGGCCATCAATAAGGATCAGGGTGTATTCACTGGGCAGGCCCCGAATGCTGACGTTCAGGCCGCCGGTTTTGCCGGTGCTCTGGCGGACGTCCACACCCTCTACCGTTTCGAGCGCTTCCCCCAGGTTGGAAAACTGACTCTGCTGCAGGCTTTGCTGATTGATCACACTGATACTCGCCGGCGCATCGGTAACCTTTTGCTCAAAACCGGCGGCAGAAACCACCAGATCATCCAGTTGTACCGGCTGCGCAGTGGCCTGCAGTGAATAACCGGCAGAGATTACCGCAACCGAGGTCGCCAGCAATGAAGACCTGAACACCATGTGTCGCTCCCAAAATTAAGCAATGAATTTCAGGAGCGAATGATATTTGTTATCAATTGAGAATTACAGCAAGTTAACTGGAACAATTTGTGCCAAAAACTGGAACGATTACGCCATCGCCGCTTTTCCGCTGAGGTTACTGATCCCGGAAGCGGCGGATAAAGGCTTCGGATTCGGCGATAGAGGCTTCCATGTTGCGGATCAGGCTGTCGACATCACTGCGGATTTTACCCAGCTCCGTTTCCAGCGCACCGATGGCCTGGGCATTCAGGTTGTGCTTGAGGTACAACACCTGGTCTTCAAACGCCTGAAGCACCGGATCCATGCGGGATTCCGCCTGATGCATCCGGTTAATCAGCTGCCCGTACTGATTGCGGGTTTCCTGCAGTTGCTGCTCGCTGCTGCGGCGCAGGGATGCGCTTTCGTACAGGTCCAGCTCGTCTTCCCACTCGGCAAACAGGGCGCCCGCTACATCCTCGACGCTGTCGATCCGGTCCCGGACCTTCTCGGCAGCATCTTCGCTGTCTTGATAGGCATCGCGGATTTCTTCGTACTTGGCCTTCAGTTCGGTATCGGGAATGGCCACCACACTCTGGAACCGTTCCAGTGACGAGCGGAAGGTTTCCTGGGCATCTGTCTGGGCATCCCGTGCGTTCTCGACCCGGTCGACCAGGATATCGCGCTTCTCGAACCCGAGCTTTTCCATGGTGTTGTAGTACACGGTGCTGCAGCCGGTCAGCACCAGCGCCGCGAACAGGGTGAATAAGCCAATGGTGTTCCGGGAGTTGTTTTTCATGGTTGTTCCTATTTTCCGATGCAAAAAGTAAAGAGATATTGAATATCAATAGCTTGCCTGACCTTCGGGGTTCACTCGGGGGACAAGTGAAGAAAATTGTGTTTTCTTGAGGTAAATCATACTTTAGCAGCGGATTGAACACTTCTCTGCCATCGTAACACTAGGCTCCCGAGAAGCTATGCTCTCCTGAATTCAAGCTCAGTCCCGCAGGTTTACTGTAATTACGGTAATTACAGTAACCGGCTATACCTTGGGCTGCGCCTTGCAGCGATACATGATGGCCAGGCTGGATTCATCGAATTACACTACTCTCCAAACCTCTTAATAAGAGCTAGATCATGGCAGCCGACTACGCCAGAGTAAATCCAACAACCCTGACCTGGGCCCGTGAGAGGGCACAGTGCCATAGTTAAGATCTCTAATATCTGTGATGCTTTGGTGTGCCCTACATCACCACATTCCAGCTTTTAAACCGCCTCGACGCCAAATTTGTTCTGGGCCAATAAGCCTACCAGTAGTGATAACCCGGTGCCTGAGACTCCGGCCCATCCAGCACAGCATCAGAAACTGGCACCAATGGATCACGACAGTCAGCTTTCAATCTGGCCCAATCAATCCAGGCTTGCAGCTCTTGCGTCATCTCACCTTTTGCCTCAGCAGAATTTTCAACAGCTTCGGTGTAACGCCGCAACCTTTCAGCATCGGCCCAACGGACTTTAGTTGCTCCGCTAAACACAGAATTCGAATGTTCGCTTGTAAACAAAAGCGAACATTCGGAGTACCTCATATCCTTGGCGTTATCTGCCCCAGTTAAGCGCTTGGTCGCTTCTCAAGAACCTGGCAAGCGATCAAATGGACTAACTGTTCCAGCTCGTCGATCGCCAATAATGTGGGTGTAGATTTCAGTCGTCCGAATATCGCTGTGGCCGAGGATTTCCTGAACTGTTCGAATATCACTCCCTGATCTCAATAACTCCGTCGCGAAAGCATGCCTAAAGGTGTGTGCTGACACTCGTTTGGTGGTGCCGCTATCCAGAACCGCCTGCCTCAGTTGCCGCGAATAAGAAGAACGATGAAGATGGTGCCGGCACACATAGCCAGCGATGGGGTGAACGCATCTTGTCGAAGATGGGAATAGGTATTGCCATCCCAAGTCCTTCATAACCGGCCCGTACTTCTTATGCAGTGAGGCGGGCACCGACGTAAGGCCAAATCCATCGGCTAGATCAGACTCGTGCACGGACCTTGCGTGGGCGATTTGTCGTTCAAGGTTATCTCTGAGATTTCCTGGAATCAGTGTGTATCGGTCTTTCCGCCCTTTGCCGTTGAATACGAGCAGATTGCGGCTCTTCAAATCAATATCTTTGATGCGAAGTGATAGCGCTTCGTTGATTCTCAAACCGCATCCATAGAGCAGAGCGGTAATGAGCCAATACTCGCCTTCCATGCGGTGGAGAATCGAAGCTACTTCATCGGGATTAAGAACGGTCGGCACGCGACGAGGGGTCTTCGTCATCTTGTACTGGAGATTCTCAATCTCCCGTCTAAGCACATGCTTGTAGACAAAAATAATCGCGCACAGAGCCTGATTCTGAGTACCTGGGCTGACTCCACGATTGACGGCGAGGTGATTCAGAAAGCGCTCAATCTCGTGATTACCCATCACCTCTGGGTGTTTCTTGTCGTTAAAGAGGATGAATTGGCGGATCCAGTAGAGATAAGACTGCACGGTGCGGTAGCTGTACTGCTTAGTTCTGATCTCTGTGCGAACCGATTCCAGAAACGGTGATTTAGCCACAGTCGCCCTCCTTGGCTAATGCTGTATGGATGTGGGTCTTCACTTCTTTTAGT
>NZ_AXBV01000072.1:0-24486 GCF_000475255.1 Marinobacter sp. ES-1 | reverse complement strand
GCCATGCCTGGCGCACCAATAAAAAAGGGCGGCTTTCCACTAGAAAGCCGCCCTTCTGACACCGGTCAAGCCGTTAATCAGACATCCAGGTAATCCAGGATGCCTTCTGCTGCCTGACGGCCTTCCCAGATGGCGGTCACCACCAGGTCAGAACCGCGCACCATATCGCCACCGGCGAAGATTTTCGGGTTACTGGTCTGGAAAGGAAATTCCGACTGCTCCGGCGCGGTTACCCGGCCGGAGTCGTCGGTGTTTACGCCGAACTCGTCAAACCAGGGCGCCGGGCTCGGGCGGAAGCCGAAGGCCACCAGCACCGCGTCTGCCGGGATGATTTCCTCGCTACCGGGCACCACTTCCGGGCGGCGGCGGCCGTTTTCATCCGGGGCGCCCAGTTCGGTGGTGACCACTTTCACGCCTTCCACCTTGCCGTTACCCACGATTTCGACGGGCTGGCGGTTGAACAGAAATTTCACACCTTCTTCCTTGGCGTTGGCCACTTCACGGCGCGAACCCGGCATGTTTTCTTCGTCCCGGCGGTAGGCGCAGGTCACGCTTTCCGCCTGCTGGCGAATGGAAGTGCGGTTACAGTCCATGGCGGTATCGCCACCGCCGAGCACTACGACATTCTTGTCTTTCATATCGATGAACTCTGAGGGTTTCTGCTCAAAGCCCAAGCGGCGGTTCACGTTGGATACCAGGAACGGCAGGGCATCATACACACCCGGCAGGTCTTCGCCCGGGAAGCCGCCCTTCATGTAGGTGTAGGTGCCCATGCCCATGAACACGGCATCGAACTCGTCGATGATCGCCTTCAGCTGCACATCCTTGCCCACCTCGGTATTGAGGCGGAATTCCACACCCATTTCCTCGAACACCTGCCGGCGCCGGGCCATCACGGATTTTTCCAGCTTGAACTCGGGGATGCCGAAGGTCAGCAGACCACCGATTTCCGGATACCGATCAAACACTACCGGCTTCACGCCGTTGCGCACCAGGATGTCGGCACAGCCAAGGCCGGCCGGGCCGGCACCGATAACCGCCACTTTCTTGTCCGTCCACTTCACGTTGGACATATCCGGCTTCCAGCCCAGGGCGAAGGCGGTGTCGGTGATGTACTTTTCAACGGAACCGATGGTCACGGCACCGTAGCCGTCGTTCAGGGTACAGGCACCTTCACACAGTCGGTCCTGCGGGCACACCCGGCCGCAGACTTCCGGCAGGGAGTTGGTCTGGTGGCACAACTCCACGGCTTTCATGATGTTGCCTTCCGACACCAGCTTCAGCCAGTTCGGAATATAGTTGTGTACCGGGCACTTCCACTCGCAATACGGGTTACCGCATTCCAGGCAGCGATGCGCCTGGGAGGCGGCATGGGTTTCGCTGAACGGGTGGTAGATTTCCCCGAACTCTTTCTTGCGCTTCTTGGCGGGCACCTTCTTGGGGTCTACCCGCCCTACTTCCACAAACTGAAAGTCATTATGGAGACGTTCTTTCATGTTGCTGCTCTCTTCATCTCGATTTCGACGGGGGCTGCGCCTGCCGGCCACAGCCCATCAACCTTTCTGAACCCGGGGTTATTCCGGGCGGGCACGGGTATTGGCCAGCAGACTGCGCAGGTTCGCGGCCTTGGGCTTGACCAGCCAGAACCGGCCGATGTAATCGTCGAAATCCTCCAGAAGGTGCTCGGCCCAGGCACTTCCGGTTTCTGAAATATGCTCCCGGATCACACCTCGCAGGTGGTTCCGGTAGGCTTCCATGTCTTCCCGGGAGATCCGCTGGATATCCACCAGCTCGTGGTTGTACTTGTCCACGAAGGTGTTATCCAGGTCCAGTACATAGGCGAAGCCGCCGGTCATACCGGCACCAAAGTTGTAGCCGGTGGAGCCCAGTACGGTTATCAGACCGCCGGTCATGTATTCACAGCAGTGATCGCCTGCGCCTTCCACCACCGCGTGGGCGCCGGAGTTACGCACGGCAAAACGCTCGCCTGCGGTACCGGCGGCAAACAGCTTGCCTCCGGTGGCACCGTACAGGCAGGTGTTACCGATGATGGAGGTTTCCTGGGTTTTGAAGTCGCTGCCACGGGGCGGCTTGACCACCAGCTTGCCGCCGGTCATACCCTTACCCACGTAGTCGTTGGCGTCGCCTTCCAGCACCATGTTCAGGCCACCTACGTTCCAGACACCAAAACTCTGGCCAGCCGTGCCGGTAAGATCCAGCGTGATGGCGGCATCGGCCATGCCCTGGTTGCCATGCCGGGCGGCAATCTCGCCGGACAGGCGGGCACCGATGGAACGGTCGCAGTTGGTGACTTTGTAGCTCCAGGCGCCACCGGATTTCTCGGCGATAGCGGCGGCAGTGTCTTTCACCATCTGTTCTGCCAGTTTGCCCTCATCGAAGGGCTGGTTGCGCTCAACCTGGCACACCTGCGGCTTGTCGGCCGGAATATGATCGTTCTGCAGCAGGCGGCTGAGGTCCAGTTTCTTCTGGCGCTCGGTGTCGCCCGGCAGGCGTTCCAGCAGGTCTACGCGGCCTACGAGTTCTTCCAGGCTGCGCACACCTAACTTGGCCAGCCACTCCCGGGCTTCTTCCGCCACAAAGCGGAAGAAGTTCATGGCCATTTCCACGGTGCCTTTGAAGTGCTCTTCCCGCAGGTAGTCGTTCTGGGTGGCCACGCCGGTGGCGCAGTTGTTCAAATGGCAGATCCGCAGGTATTTACAACCCAGCGCCACCATCGGCGTGGTGCCGAAACCGAAGCTTTCAGCACCCAGAATGGCGGCTTTCACCACGTCCAGGCCGGTCTTGATACCGCCATCGGTCTGCAGGCGAATCTTGCCCCGCAGGTCGTTGGCACGCAGGGCCTGCTGGGTTTCGGTCAGGCCCAGCTCCCAGGGCGAACCGGCGTAGCGAATGGAGGTCAGCGGGCTGGCCGCCGTACCGCCGTCATAGCCGGACACTGTGATCAGGTCGGCGTAGGCCTTGGCCACGCCGGCGGCGATGGTGCCGACACCAGGCTCGGATACCAGCTTCACCGACACCAGCGCTTCCGGGTTCACCTGTTTAAGGTCGAAGATCAGCTGCGCCAGGTCTTCGATGGAGTAGATGTCATGGTGCGGCGGCGGTGAAATCAGGGTCACGCCGGGCACCGAGTAACGCAGCCGGGCGATCAGGTCATTCACCTTGCCACCGGGCAGCTGGCCACCCTCACCGGGCTTGGCACCCTGGGCTACCTTGATTTGCATAACATCGGCACTGCGCAGGTATTCAGCCGTGACGCCGAAACGACCGGAGGCCACCTGCTTGATCTTGGAGCGCTTGTTAGTGCCATAGCGGGCCGGGTCTTCCCCGCCCTCACCGGAGTTGGAGCGGCCACCAAGGGTGTTCATGGCTACCGCCAGCGCCTCATGGGCTTCCGGAGACAAGGCACCGAGGGACATGGCAGCGGAATCGAACCGAGGGAAAATGCGTTCCACCGGTTCCACTTCGCTGAGATCAATGCCCTTGATGTCTTTCTTGAAAGTCAGCAGGTCCCGCAAGGTAGCCACCGGGCGCTCATTCACCAGGCCGGCATATTCCTTGTAGTGACCATAATCGCCGCTGATAACGGCATCCTGCAGCTTCGCCACCACATCCGGGTTGAAGGCATGGTATTCCTGGCCGTGTACATACTTCAGCAGACCACCGGGAGACAGGGACTTGCGGGGTTTCCAGGCTACAGCGGCCAGTTGTTCCTGGTCCTGCTGGAAGTCATAGAAGTCCGCACCCTGAATACGGCTGGGTACACCTTTGAAGCACAGATCCACAACGCTGTCGGCCAGGCCGATGGCCTCGAACAGTTGGGCACCCCGATAGGAGGTAATGGTGGAGATCCCCATCTTGGACAGGATCTTCAGCAAGCCCTTGTTGATGCCCTTGCGGTAATTGTTCTTGGCCTGGACCGGGTCCATCAGCATTTCGCCGGTGCGGATCAGGTCGTTCAGCACCTGGTAGGCCAGGTACGGATACACCGCGGTGGCACCAAAACCGAACAGCACCGCAAAGTGGTGCGGGTCCCGGGCCCAGCCGGTTTCCACGATGATGTTGGAATCGCAACGCAGGCCGTTACGCACCAGGTGGTGGTGAACGGCGCCGGTGGCCATCAGGGAGTTGATCGGCAGTTCGCCCTCGGCCAGCCCCTTATCGCTCAGAATCAGCAGTACCTTGGCACTGCGCGCGGCATTGGCCGCCTGCTCGCAGATACGGCGAACCGCCTGCTCCAGTCCCTCTTCCGGGCGGTAGCTCAGGGCAATGTGCTCAACCTCGAAGCCCGGACGATCGTTGTTGCTGATCTTCAGGAACTTGGCGGGGGACAGCACCGGCGTGGTCAGGATGATCCGGTTGGCGTGGTCCGGGGTTTCCTGGAAAACGTTCTTTTCCGCACCCAGACACGTCTCCAGAGACATCACAATGGTCTCGCGGAGCGGGTCGATGGGCGGGTTGGTTACCTGGGCGAACTTCTGCCGAAAGTAGTCGGCCACATGGCGAACCTTGCTGGACAGCACCGCCATGGGGGTATCGTCACCCATGGAGCCAACCGCTTCCTGGGCGCCTTCACCCAGCGGCCGCAGCACCTGGTCCCGCTCTTCGAACGAGACGTTGAACATCTTCTGGTGCACCAGCAGATCGTCCGATTCCATCAGCCGGAACTCGGGTGTGGCCTGGTCCAGGGTGGTTTCGATGCGCAGGGAGTTGCCCCGCAGCCAGCGCTTGTACGGCTTGGCGTTTTTCAGCCGCTCATCGATATCCGGTGTGTGCAGTACGTCGCCGGTTTCGGTGTCGATGGCGAGCATCTGGCCCGGCCCTACCCGACCCTTGGCAACCACATCGTCCGGAGTGTAGCTGTAAGTGCCGACTTCAGATGCCAGTGTAATAAAGTCATCCTTGGTAACCACCCAGCGCGCCGGGCGCAGGCCGTTACGGTCGAGCATACACAGTGCGTAGCGGCCGTCGGACATAACCAGACCGGCCGGGCCATCCCAGGGCTCCATGTGCATGGAGTTGTATTCGTAGAAGGCGCGCAGGTCCGGGTCCATGGTCTCAACGTTCTGCCATGCCGGCGGAATCATCATGCGCACCGCACGGAACAGGTCCACGCCACCGGCCAGCAGGATTTCCAGCATGTTGTCCATGCTGGAGGAGTCAGAACCGGTCAGGTTCACCAGCGGCTGCAGGGTTTGCAGGTCCGGCAGGGCCGGAGAACTGAACTTGGCGGCACGGGCGATGGCCCAGTTACGGTTGCCGTCGATGGTGTTGATTTCGCCGTTGTGGGCCAGGAAGCGGAACGGCTGGGCCAGCGGCCAGCGCGGCATGGTGTTGGTGGAGAACCGCTGGTGGAACACACAGATCGCGGTTTGCAGGTCCGGGTCGCCCAGATCCTTGTAGAAGTTCGCCAGGTCTGCCGGCATCATCAGGCCTTTGTAGGCCAGGGTACGGTGAGACAGGCTGCAGATGTAGAACTCGGAGTCATCCGCCATATCCCGCTCGGCATGGCGGCGGCCAACAAACATGCTGATGGCAAAGTCTTGCTCAGACTTTCCGGCCGGCAGCACGAACACCTGCTCGATGCGGGGCATACAATCCCGGGCCATGGGGCCCAGGCAACTGTCATCCACCGGCACTTCCCGCCAGCCCATGATTTCCAGGCCCTGCTCGGTCAGTCTTTGCTCAACCGCAGCCCTTCCGGCTGCAGCCCTGGATTCCTCCGGAGCTAAAAAAACCTGGCCAACTGCAAACAAGTCGCCAGGTTTTTTTCCAAACGCCGCTTCCGCAGCTTTAATGAGGAAGGCCTTGGGGCTCTGCAAAAGGAGCCCACAACCATCGCCGGTTTTGCCATCTGCTGCGATGCCTCCGCGGTGGGTCATACAGGTGAGGGATTCAATAGCAGTTTGCAACAGCTTATGGCTGGCCTCGCCCTTCATGTGGGCAATCAGGCCAAAACCGCAGTTGTCCCTGAATTCGTCGGGATGATACAAGCCTGTTGTCATAAGCGTTCTCTCGTGTAAAAAGGCTTCCCGCCAGCCCCTTATGCACTGCCTTAGTGCACAAAATGAACTGACACCAAAAAAAAGGGGGAAGGGAGTCTACGCACGTATTTGTACCTACGCAACACCTTTTTATACGGGAGAGGCTACTTTTTGCAATTTTGCACCGGGATGGTGCAAAACAGGGGGTCTAAAAGAGGGCAGAAAGGCCGCAGGGCACCATAATCGGCCCCTGCAGCCGGGTATGCAGGAATAAGGTCAGCGGATAAAGGCGTTCAGCGTCGCCTGGATATTGCCGGGGGCCGCTTCGTCGGTTACATAGGCATCTCCCAGCGCTTTCATCAGCACCAGGCGAAGCTTGCCGTCGACATTCTTTTTGTCCACCGCCATCAGGCTCATGAAATCGTCTTCGGTCATGCCTTCCGGAGCCAGCTCTGGCAACCGGGCCCGGCGGATCAGCTCCGCAGCACGATCCCGGTCCGCAGGCGTGATGTTGCCTTCGCGAACCGAAAGATCAGCCGCCATCAGCATGCCGGTACCCACTGCTTCGCCATGCAGCCAGTTGCCGTAGCCCGCAAAGGTCTCGATGGCATGGCCAAAAGTATGCCCCAGGTTGAGAATCGCCCGCAGGCCGCCTTCTTTTTCATCCAGCGCAACCACCTCGGCCTTGCACAGGCAGGAACGGTAGATAGCTTCACCCAGGGCCGCCGGCTCCAGCCGGACCAGCTTGTCAATGTGCTGCTCCAGCCAACCCAGAAACGGCTCTTCCCGGATCAAACCATACTTGATGACTTCCGCCAGCCCGGCAGAGACTTCCCGGGGTGGCAGGGTGGCCAGGGAATCGGTATCAATCAACACCGCCTGCGGCTGATGGAATGCACCCACCATGTTTTTGCCCAAGGGATGGTTGATGCCGGTTTTTCCGCCCACGGAGGAATCCACCTGGGACAACAGGGTTGTGGGAATCTGGATAAAGGGCACGCCCCGCTGATAGCAGGCCGCCGCAAACCCGGCCATGTCCCCCACTACACCGCCACCAAGGGCCGCGATGGTGGTTTTGCGGGTGTGACGGTTTTCGAGCAAGCCATCGAAGATCAGGTTCAGGGTTTGCCAGTCTTTGTATTTTTCACCATCCGGCAGGGTAACCACATCCACGGTTTTACCGGGGAAGCAGGCACGGGCTTTTTCGAGGTACAGGGGCGCGACCGTTTCGTTGGTAACGATCATCACCTGGTTGCCGGCCACCCTGGGAGTCAGGTCAAAGGAGCCAAGCAAACCCTGACCGATAATAATCGGGTAGCTGCGCTCCCCGAGGTCAACGTCAAGTTCTCGAAGTACCTTGTACATAGTCACGACCTTCTTTGCGTCTTTGCCGTTTGTGCCGGGGGGTTCTGGGGTTGATACGGTTGACCAGCTGCCGGACCACCAGCCGGGGGCTTTTCCGATCTGTGTACATCACGATATCCGCCAGCCTGGTATACAGCGGATCACGGATATCGAACAGTCTGCGCAGGACGGTCTCCGGATCGTCATTCTGCAGCAACGGGCGGTTACGGTCTTTGCGGGTGCGCTCCACCTGTTGCTCGATGGAGGTTTTCAGGTACACCACCACAGAGTTTTTCTTCAATAACGGATGGTTTTCCGGGCGCATTACAGCGCCACCACCGGTGGCCAGAACGGTGCCCTGTTCGCCGGTAAGCTCATCCAGCATGGCAGTTTCCCGCTGGCGAAAGCCGTCCTCCCCTTCCACATCGAAGATCCAGGGAATATTGGCGCCGCAGCGTTCTTCAATAATGCGGTCAGAATCGAGAAAACGGTACCCGAGTTCCTTGGCTAGCATCCGGCCGATGGTACTTTTTCCAGCCCCCATGGGCCCGACCAGTACTACGCGTTTGGGCAAAGACATAATTTCCGCTCAACAGATTTCAAGCGGGTGAGAATAGCACAGGGCGCACCTTTCCATAAGTCACCGGCACCAGAAGCACTACTCCAGACACGAAAAAGCCGCCGGGGTTAGCGGCGGCTTTTTCGGTTTACTGGCCGGATCAGTCGATCAGGTCGTTCTTGGTGATCTTCGGAGTGATGAAGATCAGCAGCTCACTGCGCTCATTGATGTGCTCAGTGCGCTTGAACAGGCGGCCAAGGTACGGAATATCACCCAGGAACGGAGTCTTGGTGGTTTGCGTGGCCACCTCGGACTGGAAGATACCACCCAGAACCACCGTTTCACCGTTCGCGACCAACACCTGAGTAGTTACCTCGTTGGTGTTGATAGAGGGGATGCCCGCTGTAACCTCACCACGGGAGTCCTGATTCACGACGAGGTCCATAATGATCTTGTCATCCGGGGTGATTTGCGGCGTCACTTCCAGAGACAGCACCGCTTCCTTGAACTCTACGTTGGTCGCACCGCTTGAGGTGGCTTCCTGGTACGGAATCTCTTCACCGGACTTGATCGACGCAGTCTGGCGGTCCGCAGTCACAACCCGCGGCTGGGAGACCACTTCTGCACGGCCGTCGCTTTCGAGGGCAGAAAGTTCCAGGTCTACCAGGAAGTCATCACTGCCCCAACCGATTGCAAAGGAGGATGCGCCGTCACCGGAGACGCCGAGATCAACACCCAAAGCACCCGGGAAGGAGATGGAATTGCTGCCACCGCCAGCGGCATCACGGGCTTCCTGCAGAGTGCCCAGCGAGCCACCAATGGTCACAACGTCATCGCCATCGACATTGTAAGCAGCACCCCCCCAGCGAACACCGATGTCTTCAGCCACATTGGTTTGTGCCCGGACAATGCGTGCCTCGATAGAAACCTGGCGCACAGGTACATCCCAGGTAGTTACCAGGCGACGTATCTCTTCCAGCTTGTCCGCCGTCTCACGAACACTGATGGTGTTGGTGCGGGCATCTGACGATACAAAACCGCGTGAGGAAATGAGTTCTTCATCCGCCTGAATCAGGGCTACCACATCGGCGGCCTTGGCATAGTTCACCTGGATAATATCCAGACGAACCGGCGCCAGCTCAGCGATCTGCTTGGAGGTTTCCAGCTCAAGCTTTTCACGGGCGGCAATTTCATCCGCCGGCGCTACCAGAAGAACGTTGCCAATCTGGCGCTTGTCCAGGCCCTTGGTTTTAAGAATCAGATCCAGCGCCTGATCCCAGGGTACATTCTGCAAGCGCAGGGTAATGCTGCCACCCACAGTGTCACTGGCCACCAGGTTCAGGCCGGTGAAATCGGCAATCAGCTGAAGTACAGAGCGCACTTCAATATCCTGGAAGTTCAGGGACAGTTTCTCACCGGTGTACGGGAACTTCTCTTCGCGGCGGATTTCTGCTTCTTCCTGGGAAAGCTCTTCAACACTGACCGTGAACTCCCGGCCAGACTGATAGGCAATGTAGTCATAATCGCCTTCCGGACGGATTTCGATAACCGCATTGCCATCTTCAACAAAGGTATCGATACGGGTTACCGGAGTGGCGAAGTCGGAAACATCCAGGCGACGGCGCAGGTTGGCAGGCACCTCCAGGTCCGGCATGGTCAGCCGGATACGGCCACCAAGCTCAGTCAGGTTTACAGCGGCCTTGGTGCTGCCGAGATCCACAATCACCCGGCCTTCACCGTCTTTGCCCCGGCGGAAATCCACGTCTGCCAGCGCATTGGAAGATGAGGTTGAGGCAACTGGCGCTGACTGGGGCTGTGCCGGGCGGGAGCTCGCCACAGGCGCTGAACCGCCTCCACCAATGGTCATCACCAGCGAGTTATTGTTGCGAACCGTTTCATGAGGCACCAGCTCCACCAGGTTGAAGATCAACCGGGTGCGGTCCTTGGTTTCCACGACCGTCAGGCTCTGGGCATTTCCGCTACCCAGCGGAATGCTGCGCTGATTGAGGCCGCTGGTGGTATCCGACAGGTCTACGGCGATCCGTGCAGGACGCTCGATGGTATAACCCTTAGGTTCGGGCGGGGCACCATCGAACTTCATGGTCACCTCGAGGCCTTCCCCCGGCAGCGACGTAAACGATACGTCTTCCAGCGTGACCGCTCCGGCCAGGCTACTCCATAACCCGATGGCAATCACGCCGACACAGACATTGAGTTTTTTGAACATCGCTAGCCTCGATCCCACAACTTTTTGTTCGTGCATGTTTCTGTCATTCATGTTTTTGCCGCTCCCCTGCCTCATCCTTCATCCAGGGACAGGGAGCGCGGGCGCTCGACCCAACCACCCCGGCCGTTCGGAACGATTTCCACCAGCTCGATCCGGGTGTCGCTCACGCCAACCACCCGGCCATAATTCTGGCCCATGTAGTTACCGGTACGAACCCGATGAATCCCACCTTCGTTGTCCCGTATTAACGCGAACAGGTTGCCATCCACGCCTTGCAGAGTACCGACCATTCCAAGTGATTTAAGGTCAAAGTTCTCAAGTACTTCTTTCGGTCGATCGAGGTCCGGCTCTACGTCACTCACCGGTTCTTCATCGGCCATGGTCAGCTGTACATCGATGGGCGGCTCGAACGGCGCTCTCCGATCGGCTGCCGAATAACTGAACGCCTCGTAGGCTTTGAATTCCGGCAGGGGCTCAACGTGGCCCCGGGGCTTGGCCCGGGTATCCGCCATAAACTTGTCCAGATCAGAGAAACCGTTTCCCTGGGAACAAGCCGTCAGCAAAGAGGCCAGACACACACCCAGCCAGGCTTTTCCCGCATGCTTTCCTGTCATGCTCACTCTCCAGCCCGGTAGCGGTAGGTACGGGCAACAACCTGCATATCAAGCTGGTCACCCTCTCCGCTGATTGGTTTGATGGTTAAATCGTGCAATGTAACGATCCGCGGCAGGCTGGCCACACTGCTGACGAAAGAGGCAAGCTCGTGGTAGGCGCCCGAAACCCGGATGTTAATCGGCAGCTCCGAGTAGAAGTCCCGGCGCTGTTCCGGCTGCAGCTTCACTTCCTGCAGCGCCAGGCCATTACCCAACGCCGTATTGGTGATGTCCTCAAGCAGGCCCGGAACTTCCGTCTCACTGGGTAGCTGACGCACCAGCGCTCCGAAGGTTTCCTCCATCTCGGCCATCTGGGCCTTGAACACGTCCAGGTTGGCCACCTGGTAGGCCTTCTGCTCGTACTGCTGCTTGAGTTCCTGCTCCTGCTTTTCGACACGGTCGAGCTGAGCGTACTGATCCTTGATAAAGAACCAGTAGCCACCACCAAGAATCAGGCCGAAGACTATCAGCGCAACAATCGCCTTGACCGGCGCAGGCCAGATACCCGCGTTATTGATATCAAGGTCATTGATATCGAATTCATTCAGGCTTTTAAGTGAGTCCGCGAGGCTCATTGTTTATCCTCCCCTTCGGGCTCTGGAGTTTTTTGCTGCACAGAGAGGTTGAACTGGCTGTATCCGGCACGGCGATCGTCTGCCACAGCCACGTTGGACAGGTTCGGACTGGTAAACCAGTCAGACTCGTCAAAGCGGCGCATCAGGTTTGAAATGCGACTGTTGGACTCGGCCATGCCAACGATATCGATCTGATCCCCCGACCGCTTCAGGTCAGTAAAGAACAGGCCATCGGGCAACGTGCGCACCAACTCGTCAAATACCCTGACAATAACAGGGCGCTTGCCCTGCAGATCCTGGATGACCTGCATACGAGCCAGCAGCTCGTCGCGCTGCCGCTTGAGGTTTTCAATCTCTTTGATTTGCTTATCCAGTTCCTTACCGGCCGTTTCGATGTAGGCATTACGGGACTGCTGGTAGGCAATCCGGTTATCCATATCGCTCTTCCAGAGGAATGCCAGGCCTGCGGCAATAATCGCCGCGCCCAGAATCATCACCACGAACTGTTTCTGTTTTTCAGCCCGCAGTTCTTCACGCCAGGGTCTGAGGTTAATCTTTGCCATCAGTCGAAACTCCTCATTGCCAGACCACAGGCAATCATCAACGACGGGGCATCATTGCTCAGGGCTGAGGCGTTTACCCGGGAGCCGATCGACATATCGGCGAAGGGGTTGGCCACCAGGGTCCGGGTACCGGTTTTTTCTTCAACCATTTCAACCAGCCCCTGTATAGAAGCGGTTCCACCCGCCAGCACCACATAATCCACCGAGTTGTACTGGCTGGCACCGAAGAAGAATTGCAGTGCGCGGGCAGCCTGCTGAACCACTGCTTCCCGGAAGGGGCCAAGTACTTCTTCTTCGTAGTCGTCCGGCAGCCCGCCCTTTTTCTTGGCCAGGCCGGCTTCCTCGAACGACACGCCATAGCGGCGCTGGATTTCTTCCGTCAGCTGGCGGCCACCGAAGATTTGTTCACGGGTATAAACCGTCGTGCCGCCGGCGAGAACGCTAAGCGTGGTCATGGTGGCACCCAGGTCGACAATGGCAACGACCATTTCCTCGCCCTGCCCGTCGAGCTGTTGTTCGATCAGGGTGTAGGCGCGCTCAAGGGCATTGGCTTCAACGTCGACAATCTTGGATTTCAGGCCGGCAATTTCAAGCACGTCTTCCCGGACATCCACGTTCTCTTTCCGGCAAGCCGCCAGGAGCACTTCAACTTTGTCCGGGTTAGATTCGGAAGGCCCCTGAACCTCAAAATCCAGGGCCACTTCATCCAGCGGATAGGGAATGTACTGATCCGCCTCAAGGCCGATCTGGTCTTCCATCTCGAACTCATTGAGGCCGCTGTCCATCTCAATGATCTTGGTGATGACCGCCGAACCGGACACCGCGACAGCAGCTTGTTTGACGCTGGTGTGGGACTTGGACGCCACCCGCTTGAGCACTTCGCCCACAGCTTCGACGTTGGTGATATTTTTCTCGACTACCACATCAGCCGGCAACGGCTCTACGGCATAGCTCTCGACCCGATAACGACTGCCATGTTTCGACAGCTCGAGCAGCTTCACTGAACTGGAGCTGATATCCACGCCCAGCACAGCACTGGATTTTTTTCCTGGTAATCCGAACACGCGCTCACCCTATACCTGGTTGAATACACCCGGCTGTGCAACCCTGGAGCTCCTGAGTTCCGGTAGCTGTCCCAGAATTGCGCTATCTGTTTTTTATGTAAGAGAATTTCTTGTTTTTTACGTCTACAATGCACTCTCTTATTTATTCAGGAGCGATTGCAGGTTGGAAAGGCCACCCAAGCCTTCCTAAAGTAATTTCTCAAATAATAGACCTATATCCAACTGTTGTCTGAAAAAAATGTCTAATCTGCTGCGTACATCTCGTGTTTTAGCCTGGTTCATTCTCACCGGCCTGAGTGTCGCTGTTATTGTTGCCTCCAGCTTCTACCTTTACCTTCGCCCCAACCTGCCGGATGTTGACCAGCTGCTGGACGTAAAGCTGCAGACGCCGCTGAGGGTGTATAGCAAAGACAACAGATTAATAGCAGAATTCGGCGAAAAGAGAAGGGCACCGGTCACAATAGAACAGATCCCTACAATTCAGTTACAAGCCTTTATGGCCGCTGAAGACTCCCGCTTTTACGACCACTTCGGGGTAGACATCAAAGGCCTGACGCGGGCTGCCATCGAACTGGTCTCCACCGGCGAAATCCAGTCTGGCGGCAGCACCATCACCATGCAGGTTGCAAAAAATTACTTTTTGTCACGGGACCGCACCTTCATCCGCAAGTTCAACGAGATACTGCTGGCACTTCAGATTGAACGTGAACTGAACAAAGAACAGATCTTCGAGCTGTACCTGAACAAGATTTATCTGGGTAACCGGGCCTATGGTATCGCAGCGGCAGCTCAGGTGTATTACGACAAACCGGTTAACGAACTCTCGCTCGCCCAGATGGCCATGCTGGCAGGCCTGCCCAAGGCACCTTCTGCCTATAATCCGCTGGCAAACCCAGAGCGGGCGCTGATTCGCCGGGACTGGATTCTTGGCCGGATGAAAGATCTGGGATACATCAGCGAAGAAGCCTGGGCCCTTGCCAAAGACGCACCTATTACCGCCAGCTACAACACCAGGGAAACCGAAGTGAACGCCGACTACCTGGCCGAGATGGCCCGCGCCGAAATGGTTCGCAGGTTTGGCGAGGAAGCCTACACCGATGGGTACAGCGTAACCCTCACCGTGGATAGTGAAAAGCAGCAGGCTGCCACCGAAGCCCTGCAGGCGGGCCTGGAAGACTACGACCGCCGCCACGGTTTCCGTGGCGCTATCGGCCAGATTGATGTGAGCGACCTGTCAGGCGACGAAATCTCCCGACAACTGCTCAACTATCCGCAAGTGGAGTCACTGGTGCCCGCCGTGGTTACCCGTATCGACGATGAGGCAGGTGAAGTGCATGCCCAGCTGCGCAGACTGGGCACCGGGATCATAGGCTTCGACACCATGACCTGGGCCAAGCGGTACCGCACCGAAAACCTGACGGGCCCGGAACCGAAAAAGCCGTCAGACGTGGTGAGCGTCGGTGACGTGATTTACACGAAGATCCTGGAACTGCCGCAGGTCACCGAACTGCCAGAGGCCAATGACGATCAGCCGGATCCCGAAGACGCGGGTGCCGGCACCCTGAAAGCGGCCCTTGCCCAGGCACCAAAAGTGGAAGGCGCCCTGATCTCACTGACCGCAAAAACCGGTGCCATCGAAGCCCTGGCCGGCGGCTACAGCTTCAGCCAGAGCAAATACAACCGTGCCACCCAGGCCCAGCGCCAGCCGGGCTCTACCTTCAAGCCGTTCCTGTACCTGGCGGCCCTGGAAAACGGTCGCACACCGGCCACCCTTTATAATGACGCGCCGATTGTTTTCGATGACTCGGAACTGGAAGACACCTGGCGCCCCCAGAATTCATCAGGGCAATTCTACGGCCCCACCACCTTGCGTGAGGGCCTCTATCGCTCACGGAACCTGGTATCTATTCGCCTGCTTCGGGACCTGGGCATTCAGACCACCCTTGATTACCTGGGCCAGCTGAAAGTACCGACCAACAACATGCCATCCAACCTGTCACTGTCTCTGGGCAGTGGCTTGCTGACTCCGATGGAACTGGCCCGGGCCTTCGCGGTTATCGCCAACGGGGGATACGATGTACAACCGTACCTGATCGAGCGTATCGAGGAATCTGACGGCACCGTGGTATACGAAGCACCGGAAACCATACTGTGCGACAGTAACTGCGACCAGCTGGCAGAAAACGAGAACGCCACAGACATCCAGACCGACGAGCTTCCCGATACCGAAGGCATGGCACTGCCCGCCTCTGCAGACGAATCCGAAGGGCCAAGGGTAATGCGCCGGCTGGCCGATGAGCGGTCCGTGTACATCCTGCATTCGATCATGCAGGACGTCATCCGCCGGGGTACCGGCCGCCGCGCACTGGTCCTTGAGCGCAGTGACCTGGCGGGCAAAACCGGTACAACCAACGAGCAGAAAGACACCTGGTTTGCCGGCTTCAACCACGACATGGCAACAACCGTATGGGTCGGCTTTGATCAGCCAGCCCCGCTTGGTCGCGCCGAATATGGTGCCAGCACCGCCCTGCCGGTGTGGCTGGATTACATGAAAGTCGCGCTGAAGGATGCGCCTGCCGCCACCATGGACCGGCCCAACGGCCTTGCCAGCATCCGCATTAACCCGCAGACCGGTGAGCGGGCACGGCCGGGAGAGGACGGCGTATTCGAGCTGTTCAAGGAAGAAGACGTGCCGGCCCCGCTTTCTGCAGATGACAACGGCTCCGGACTGAATGGCGAATCTGAAGGCTTGTCACGGCAGATTTTCTGACCGAAAAGCGAAGATACAGACACAAAAAAACCGGCGGGATCTCCGCCGGTTTTTTTATGAAGCCAGACTACATCGCAATCAGATGATGTCGTCCATGGACTTCAGCGGGTAGTGGGCCGGGTAAGGCAGGCCAGCTACACCGGAGTCTACCGCGGCACGGGCCACAGCAGCAGGAACCACTTCCAGCAGACGAACATCCATCGGCTTGGGAATGATGTATTCCTTGCCAAACTCCAGGCTATCTACACCGTAAGCGGCACAGATTTCCTGGGGTACCGGCTCCTTGGCCAGCTCACGGATGGCGTGAACAGCGGCCACTTTCATTTCCTCGTTGATAGCGGTTGCACGAACGTCCAGCGCGCCACGGAAAATGAACGGGAAGCCCAGTACGTTGTTTACCTGGTTCGGATAGTCAGAGCGACCGGTCGCCATGATCAGGTCATCACGGGTAGCCATGGCCACTGCCGGGCTGATTTCCGGATCCGGGTTGGAGCAGGCAAACACGATCGGGTTCGGAGCCATCTTGGCCAGCTGCTCGGCACCCAACAGGTCCGGGCCGGAGAGACCCAGGAATACATCAGCACCGTCGATAGCGTCGTCCAGGGTGCGCTTGTCCGTCTCGTTCGCGAACATCGCCTTATACTGGTTCAGATCGTCACGACCAGAGTGGATCACACCCTTACGGTCGAGCATGTAGATGTTTTCAGAGCGGATACCGCAGCTGACCAACAGCTTCATGCAGGCGATTGCGGCCGCACCAGCGCCCAGACAAACCACCTTGGCTTCTTCGATTTTCTTACCCTGCAGCTCAAGGGCATTGATCATGCCGGCTGCAGTTACGATGGCAGTACCGTGCTGGTCATCGTGGAAGATGGGCACATTGCACTTTTCGATCAGAGCGCGCTCGATCTCGAAGCACTCGGGTGCCTTGATGTCTTCCAGGTTGATGCCGCCGAAGGTATCTGCGATACGCTCAACAGTTTCAATAAACGCTTGCGGGCTTTCGGAATTGACTTCGATATCGAATACGTCGATTCCGGCAAAGCGCTTGAACAGTACGCCCTTGCCTTCCATTACCGGCTTGCTCGCCAGGGGGCCGAGATTACCCAGACCCAGGATGGCAGTACCGTCAGAAATAACGGCTACCAGGTTACCCTTGGCTGTGTATTTGTATGCATTCTCGGGGTCCTTCGCGATCTCGCGGACCGGTTCGGCAACCCCGGGGCTGTACGCCAGGGAAAGATCGCGGGCAGTTTCGGTCGGCTTGGTGATTTCAACACTCAGCTTACCCGGCCGCGGTTTGGCGTGATATTCAAGGGCTGCTTCTTTCAGATCTTGAGACATTGCCACTGTTCCGTTTGTCACGTTTAAAGGTAAATACCGCCGGAGCTAGCCAGCGGAGCGCGCCATTATGGCGCGCCCGACCCGAAACGACAAGCCGAAATCGAACATTTTACAATCAGTCAATAGGGCATTTTGCGTATGCAGCAGCAAAGGGGCCCGATCTGCAGGCACAAAAAAAGCGCCCGAAGGCGCTTTTTTCAGCATTGCGGCAATGATCAGTCTTTCTTGCCGCCGATCCGGCTGCCGAAACGCTTCTGGAAGCGATCGATACGACCACCGGTGTCCATAACCTTCTGCTTGCCAGTGTAGAACGGGTGGCACTGGGAGCAAACGTCCAGCTGCAGGTCGTGACCAACAGTAGAACGGGTCTTGATCACGTTACCGCAGGAACAGGTAGCGGTGATGTCTTCGTACTTCGGGTGAATACCTTCTTTCATGGCGAACCTCTTTCGGTCATGCCGCTACCTGATCACCCGCCGTAAGGGGCGGTTTCAGCCAGGCACCGCATGTTTGAATCAATTGGAAAGACCGTGCACAATCAAGCCCGGCCAGAAACAGACCGCGAATCTTACTGACAAACCCGGCCACAGGCAAGTATCTTGCTCCCCCGGAACCAGCCCGTAAACTACCGCCGGCGCCATACCGCCCGTTTTCAGGATACGCAGATACCGTGACACGGCCAGCAACTGCCCGCATCGCCCTCAACCGCCCGCTCCGCAGGCTGTTTGACTACCGGGTTCCGGATGGCCTTGAGCTGACCCCGGGGCAGCGGGTGAAAGTGCCTTTCGGCCGGCAAACCCTGACCGGCCTGGTGGTAGAAACAGGGGTTCAACCGCCAGAAGGCATTACCCTGAAGCCGGTGGCCGAAACCCTGGAGCCCTGGCCCGCCCTACCCGAAAGCACCTTCCGGCTATTAACCTGGGCCAGCGACTACTATCAGCACCCACTGGGCGAATGCCTGTTCACCACCCTACCCCCCGCCTTGCGCAAAGGCCGGCCGGCGCGGGAAAAGCCGGATGAAAGCTGGCACTGCACAGCCAGCGAGCCCGCCCTGCCGGCCACCGCGCACCGCCAGCGGGCACTGTTCAATACGGTAAAAGAAGCGCCCGGCATAACCACCAGCGCCCTGGTACAGGCCGGCTTCAGCCGCGCACAGATGCGTGCACTGGAACAGAAAGAACTGATACAGCAGAAGGAGGCGATTGCCGGCATAACCACAGCTGCCGAAGCCGACCTGTCCGCTCCGCTGCTGTCAGCAGCTCAACAAACAGCGGCTGCCGGTTTACCGGAACATACCGATGAATTTTCAGCCACCCTTTTATACGGCATTACCGGAAGCGGCAAAACCGAACTGTACCTGCACTACCTGAAAACCCGCCTGCAGGACAACGAGCAAGCACTGGTGCTGGTGCCGGAAATCAACCTGACGCCGCAAACCCTGGCCCGCTTCCGCCGCTATTTCGGCAACCGGATTGCGGTATGGCATTCCGCCCTGAACGACGGCGAGCGCTTGAGCACCTGGCTGAAAATCCGCAACGGCGAGCCGGTTATCCTGATTGGCACCCGCTCTGCCGTACTGCTTCCGTTTACCGGGCTGCGCACCATCATCGTGGACGAAGAGCACGACAGTTCCTACAAGCAGGGTGAGGGCTTCCGCTATTCCGGCCGGGATGTGGCCGTATACCGGGCCCACCTGAATCAGTGCCCGGTGATTCTCGGCTCCGCCACGCCCTCTCTGGAATCCTGGCACAACGCCAGTCAGGGCAAATACCAGCTCATCCGGCTGGAAGAACGGGCCGGCAACGCCAAGCCTCCGGCGCTGGAGCTGCTGGATATCCGCAGCCGGCCACTGGAAGCCGGGCTGTCCCGACCTGCCCTGACTGCTATCAAAGAAACACTGGATAAAGGCGAACAGGCACTGGTATTTGTAAACCGCCGCGGCTTCGCCCCCGTGATGATGTGCTTCGACTGCGGACACCTGGAAGAATGCCCCCGCTGCGACACCCGCCTGACCTATCACAGGCGGGACAGGGCCATGCGCTGCCACCACTGCGACTTCCAGATGGCCGCCAGCCACAACTGCCCGAAATGCCAGAGCGAGAATTTCAAACCTGTGGGCCAGGGCACCGAGCGTACCGAAGACACCCTGGCCGAACAGTTCCCGGACACTCCAGTGGTGCGGGTCGACCGGGACAGCACCCAGCGCAAGGGCAGCATCCAGGCTATATTGAAAAAAGTGAACAGCGGCGAGCCGTGCATACTGGTGGGCACCCAGATGCTGGCCAAGGGCCACGACTTTCCCAACGTGACCCTAGTGTGCGTGGTGAATGCAGACGGAGGCCTGTTCAGCGTGGACTTCCGCGCACCGGAACAGATGATACAGACCCTGTTACAGGTGAGCGGCCGCGCCGGCCGGGGCGACAAACCCGGAAAAGTACTGATCCAGACCTGCCACAGCGACCACCCACTGCTCAACGCCTTGCACCAGGGCCGCTACGCCAACATCGCCGACCAGCTACTGGCCGAACGCGAAGGCGGCCAACTCCCGCCCTTCCGGGCCATGGCCATCCTGCGGGCCGAAGCGGACACCATGCAGCACAGCCTGCAACTGCTGGACACCCTGAAACCCATGGCACAAACACCGGGCATAGAAGTATGGGGTCCGCTACCAGCCGTCATCGCCCGCAAGGCCGACCGCCACCGTGCCCAGCTAGTACTTGTTAGTGACAGCCGGGGCCAGCTGAACCGGCTACTGAGCCATATATGCCAATACCTGGACCAGGCAAAACTGCCCACCAGCACCCGCTGGATGGTGGATGTAGACCCCCAGGAAACCGGCTGAACACACGCCATGCCCTGATCCGGTAAACCCGTACTCCAGGCTTTTTGCTTACACCCCAACTTTCCGCGATAATACGCCCCTTCTGATTTCAACGGGCGCCCTGCCCTGTATCCATTCTCCTGAACACCGAGTCATCTGACGCATGAAAGAGACCGTATCCGAGCTTCTCCAGTCTGCACTGGCTGCCCTGCAATCCGAAGGCACCCTGCCGGCCGACCAGACCTTTACCCCCCAGGTTGGTAACACCAAGGACAAATCCCACGGCGATTACGCCTGCAACATTGCCCTGATGGCCGCCAAGTCGGCTGGCTGCCCGCCACGAAAGCTGGCCGAGGCACTGGTGGCAGCGTTGCCGGAGAGTTCAGCGGTTGAGAAGGTGGAAATTGCCGGGCCGGGCTTTATTAACTTTTTCATGAGCACCGCCAGCGCGTTCGGCATTGTGAACACCATCCTGGATGAAGCGGAACAGTTCGGCCGCAACAACACCGGCAAGGGCGAGAAGGTTCAGGTGGAGTTTGTGTCTGCCAACCCCACCGGCCCCCTGCACGTGGGCCACGGCCGTGGCGCTGCGATTGGCGACTGCCTGTGCCGCCTGCTGGAAGCCAACGGTTACGACGTTACCCGTGAGTTCTACTACAACGACGCCGGTGCCCAGATCAACAACCTGGCCCTGTCGGTTCAGTCCCGCGTTAAGGGCCTGACACCGGAAGACGAAAGCTGGCCGGAAGATGGTTACCGGGGCGACTACATTGTCGACGTGGCCAACGCCTATATGGCCGGCGAAACCGTAATTGCCGACGACCGGGAAGTAACCGCCAAGGCCGACCCGGACGACCAGGATGCCATCCGCGAATTCGCCGTGGCCTACCTGCGCCGCGAGCAGGACCTGGACCTGAAAGCCTTCGGCGTTCAGTTCGATGTGTATTTCCTGGAATCGTCGCTGTACGAAGATGGCAAGGTAGAAGCCACTGTTGAGCGCCTGAAAGCCAACGGCTACACCTACGAGCAAGACGGCGCCATGTGGCTGAAAACCACCGAGTTCGGCGACGACAAAGACCGCGTAATGCGCAAAAAGGACGGCGGCTATACCTACTTCCTGCCGGATGTAGCCTACCACCTGGACAAGTGGCAGCGCGGCTTCACCACCGTGATCAACGAGCAGGGTGCGGACCACCATTCCACGGTAACCCGCGTGCGCGCCGGCCTGCAGGCACTGAAAGTCGGCATCCCCCAGGGCTGGCCGGACTACGTTCTGCACCAGATGGTGATGGTGACCCGCTCCGGCCAGGAAGTGAAAATCTCCAAGCGCGCCGGCAGCTACGTGACCGTTCGGGACCTGATCGACGAAGTGGGCCGCGATGCTACCCGTTTCTTCCTGGCGGCGCGCCGCGTGGATTCCCAGTTGACATTCGATATCGACCTGGCCCGCTCCCAGACCAATGAAAACCCGGTGTATTACATTCAGTATGCCCATGCCCGGATTTGCAGCGTACTGCGCAAACTGGCCGCCGAAGGCGTACAGCGTGGCCTGAACGAATGCGTGGGCGATTTGAGCCTGCTGACCCTGGACGAAGAAAAAGAACTGGCCAATCAGCTGGCGAAATACCCGGAGCTGATTGCCAACTCCGCCGCCCAGCGCGAGCCGCACCACCTCACCCACTACCTGCGTGAGCTAGCCGGCCAGTTCCACACCTACTACAACGCCCACAAGGTGTTGATTGAAGACACAGCCCTGCGGGATGCCCGTGTGAGCCTTTACCTGGCGGTACGACAGGTGATTGCCAACGGCCTGGACTTGCTGGGCGTGAGCGCACCGGAAGAGATGTAAGCCGGCCATGGCCAGAGACTACGCCAAAAAGGATCGCCCCGCGGGCAAAGGCGCCGCTGCCCCCAGGCAGAAGGCCGCCGCCCGCAAGGCACCAAAACCCAAGCGCAGCGCCCCTGCGCACAGGCAGCACGGGAGTTTGTCCTTGAAGTGGGTTCTGTCTCTGGCCGCCGTCGGTGGCTTTATCGGTTTTATTGTTTACCTGAACACCCTACCTGCAGGCCCGGAAGCGCCGAAACAGGCAGCACCGGCCCAGCAACAAGCAAACCCTGCGGCCACCAAGGCCAGGCAGGATGCTGCCCGGCAAAAAGAGCAGAATTTCCGCTTCTATGAAATGCTGCCGGAATCCGAGGTGGTGCCTCCGAAAGTACAGGAGTACACCCCGGGCCCGGCCAAAACGGCGTTCGACTACATCCTCCAGTCCGGCTCCTTCCGCAGCAAGGAAGACGCTGAGCGCCAGCGCGCCCAGATTGCCTTCCAGGGCCTTCGCGCCCACGTTCAGCAGATCACACAGGATAATGGCGGAGTCTGGTACCGGGTGAATGTCGGGCCGTTCACCTCTCGCAGCCAGATGAATTCGGCTGTGGATAAGCTGGTGTCCATCAATATCCAGCCTTTGGTGCGGAAGGTTCCCAAAGAAGGCTAAGCTCGGGTGCATGGGGCAGGTTTGGGGGAGGCTTTCCAAAAACCTGCCCGCAAACTCTTGCGCGACCTTCGGCTCAAACAAACCGCTCCCAAGCCCGCTCTCCGGCAAACGCCACTTGAATTACCGCGAAACGTCTCCATAAATCCAAAATGAAAATTTGATACAGGCAACTGGAGCCATAATGACTACGATCGTATCCGTCCGTCGTGACGATGAAGTCGCCATGGGAGGTGACGGCCAGGTTTCTCTGGGCAACACCGTCATGAAAGGGAACGCCCGCAAAGTGCGCCGTTTGTACAACGGCCAGGTTATTGCCGGGTTTGCCGGTGGCACTGCAGACGCCTTCACCCTTTTTGAACGCTTTGAAGCCCAGCTGGAGAAACACCAGGGCAACCTCACCCGCGCTGCGGTGGAGCTGGCCAAAGACTGGCGTAGTGACAGGGCCCTGCGCAAGCTGGAAGCCTTGCTGGCCGTGGCCGACAAGACTGCCTCGCTGATTATTACCGGTAACGGTGATGTCATCGAGCCGGAACAGGGCCTGATTGCCATTGGTTCCGGCGGGGCCTTTGCCCAGGCGGCGGCGCGGGCACTGCTTGAGAATACCGATATGAGCGCCCACGAGATTGCAGAGAAGGCGCTGGAGATTGCCGGCGACATCTGCATCTACACCAACCAGAACCGCACTCTGGAAGTGCTGCCCATCAAAGACTGACCGGAGCGACCATGTCTGCAATGACTCCCCGTGAAATCGTTCACGAACTTAACAAACACATCGTGGGCCAGCAGGAAGCCAAGCGTGCCGTGGCCATTGCCCTGCGTAACCGCTGGCGCCGGATGCAGCTGGACAGCAGCCTGCGTGACGAGATTACCCCCAAGAATATCCTGATGATCGGCCCCACCGGCGTGGGTAAAACCGAGATTGCCCGCCGCCTGGCAAAGCTGGCCGATGCGCCCTTCCTGAAGGTGGAAGCCACCAAGTTTACCGAAGTGGGCTATGTGGGCCGGGATGTGGAGTCCATTATCCGGGATCTGGCGGATATGGCTGTGAAGATGCTCCGTGAGAAGGAGATGAAACGGCACGAAAACCGTGCCCTGGACGCGGCCGAAGACCGCATTCTGGATGCCCTGCTGCCGCCGGCGCGGGATTTCAACGAAGACAGCCAGCGTACCAGCAACGATTCCGCCACTCGCCAGATGTTCCGCAAGAAACTGCGGGAAGGTGAGCTGGACGACAAGGAAATCGAGATTGACCTGCGCAGCAGCAGCGCCGGCGTTGAGATTATGGCGCCTCCCGGTATGGAGGAGATGACCAACCAGCTGCAGAGCATGTTCTCCAACCTGTCTTCCGATAAGCGTAAGACCCGGAAGATGAAGGTGGCAGACGCCCTGAAACTGGCTAAGGATGAAGAAGCCGCCAAGCTGGTGAACGAGGAAGAGATCAAACAGAAAGCGCTGTTGGCCGTTGAGCAGAACGGCATCGTGTTTCTCGACGAGATCGACAAGGTGGCCAAGCGTTCCGAGAACACCTCGTCTGACGTCTCCCGTGAAGGCGTACAGCGTGACTTGCTGCCGCTGATCGAGGGCAGCACCGTAAGCACCAAGTATGGTGCCGTGCGTACCGATCACATCCTGTTCATCGCCTCCGGTGCGTTCCACCTGTCCAAGCCGTCGGACCTGATTCCGGAACTGCAGGGCCGTCTGCCGATCCGGGTAGAGCTACAAGCGCTGACACCGGACGACTTCAAACGCATCCTGACCGAGCCGGACGCGTCTCTGGTGCAGCAGTATGAAGCCCTGATGGGCACCGAAGGCGTGAAGCTGACGTTTGCAGACGATGCCATTGCCCGTATTGCGGAAGTGGCCTACAAGGTGAACGAAACCACCGAAAACATCGGCGCCCGCCGCTTGCATACGGTACTGGAGCGCCTGCTGGAGAGCCTGTCATACGATGCCGGCGACAAGGTAACCGAGGTGTTCGAAGTCACCGCCGCCTATGTCGACGAGAAACTGGGCGAGTTGGCAGAAGACGAAGACCTGAGCCGGTATATCCTTTGACATCCTCGCCCACCTGA
>NZ_AXBV01000071.1:0-13844 GCF_000475255.1 Marinobacter sp. ES-1 | reverse complement strand
AAAATGTGCGGAGCCATGGATGGCGGAGCCCAAGCGTCACACGGACGTGCCGAAGGAGCGTTTTTTGGGAGGGGGCCCTGAAGCCGCTCCCAGCTCCCCAACAAGAGGTAAGAAGCAAGGGGGTACATAGTGGATCCAAACGCACTGAAGGCATTCCTGGGCATAGTCGATCAGGGTTCCTTCTCCGAAGCCGCAGAAGCCCTGCACCTGACACAGCCGGCTATCAGTAAACGCCTTGCTGCGCTGGAAAACCAGCTGGGCGCCAAGCTTATAGAACGGGGACACCGAGAAATTCGTGTTACCGAGGCCGGCGCCAGGCTGCTGCCCCACGCCAGGCGCATCCTCGATGAAATCCACAACGCCCGCATGGCGCTGTCAGCCGACGACGGCATCATCAGCGGAGAACTCGAAATCATCGCCAGCCACCACATTGGCCTGCACCACCTCCCGAACTGGCTGCGACGGTTCGTCAGTGACTACCCGGAGGTAACGGTCAACCTGCAGTTTATGGAATCCGATGCCGCTTACAGTCAGATGCTCAAACGTAACGCAGAGCTGGCGTTTGTCACACTCAGTGACAGCATGGGAAGCGAGTTCGTGGTATACGAACAGTGGTCTGATCCTATGGCCTTTGTTGTGGGCGCCGGCCATGAGCTTGCAGTGGGTAAAAACGCCAGTCTTGAAGACCTGGCCCAGTATCCCGCGCTGCTGCCAGACACCACCACGGCAACGTACCGGGCGGTCAGCCGCTTGTTTCTGGAAGCCAACCTTCCGCTCAAACAGCAGATCCCCACCAACTACCTGGAAACCATCAAGATGATGGCCAGTGTGGGCCTTGGCTGGAGTGTGTTGCCGGTGAGTATGGTGGATGAAAGCCTGCACCAGCTGGATACCGGGTTTCCGGTCAGCCGGGTGCTGGGGGCGGTGGGTTTGTCAGGCCGGCATCTGAGCCCGGCGGCGACCGCCCTGCTCGGTATTGTTCACGACGAAGAAACAAACCAAACAACCTGATCCGGATAAACAACGGGAGACAAGATGGGCTTTGATGATTACCTGAAAATCCTGGCCAAACACGATGGCTCAGACCTTTACCTGAGCACGGGGGCGCCGCCCTGCGCCAAGTTCCACGGTACCCTGAAGCCCATTGACCGAATGCTGATGCCCTGGGGCTGCCGCCGATCCTGAAAGACGTGGTGATGGCCAAGCGGGGGCTGGTGCTGTTTGTAGGGGCGACCGGCTCCGGTAAGTCCACCTCCCTGGCGGCGCTGATCGACCACCGTAACAGCAATTCTGCCGGCCATATCATCACCATTGAAGACCCGGTGGAATACATTCACAGGCACAAGAAGAGCATCGTGAACCAGCGGGAAGTGGGCGTGGATACCCGCAGTTTCCAGAAAGCCCTGAAGAACACCCTGCGCCAGGCGCCGGATGTGATCCTGATCGGCGAGATTCGCGACCGGGAGACCATGGAACACGCCCTGGCGTTTGCCGAAACCGGGCACCTGTGTATCTCTACTCTGCACGCCAACAACGCCAACCAGGCCCTGGACCGGATTATCAACTTCTTCCCTGAAGAACGCCGGCCGCAGCTGCTGATGGATCTGTCGATGAACCTTCGGGCGTTTGTGTCACAGCGGCTCATCCCTACGGTGGACAAGAAACGTACCGCTGCCATCGAAATCCTGCTGGGCACGCCCACCATCAGCGAACTGATCCTGCGGGGCGAGATCGACGGCATCAAGGAGATCATGGAGAAGTCTGCCAACCTGGGCATGCAAACCTTCGACCTGGCCCTGTTCAAGCTCTGGCAGGAAGGCAAGATCAGTGAAGAAGAAGCCCTGAAGAACGCGGATTCTGCCAACAACCTGCGCCTGCGCATCAAGCTGTACGGCCAGGATGGCACTTCAGCGAAAGACAGCACCCGTTCCGGCGGCCCCATCGGTAGCGGGCTATCACTGCAACTGGAAGACGACGAGGAAGATCCGGACCAGTAAGCGCCGGGTCAGGCTTCTTTCGGCGGGGGTTGCAGCCCCCGCCAGGTAATGATGATGGCGATAGCCATGGCTACGGCACCACCCCAGAAGGCGGCAGAGGTGCTGTAGCCATCCACCAGGAACCCCGACATCCAGGCCCCGAGCGCGCCACCGGCGCCGAAGGTCAAACCGCTGTACAGCGCCTGCCCCTGCCCGTGGTGATGTTTGCCGAAGAAGCCCTGAATGTACTGCACTGATACCGCATGCAAGGCACCGTAAGACGCCGCGTGCATCAGCTGGGCAAAGATCAGCACCGGCACAAGCCCGGTGAGTTCGGCAATCAGCCCCCAGCGAATCATGGTCAATACCAGCGAGCCAAGCACAATCTGGCGCACGGTAATCCGGGTCGACAACCGGTGCATGATCAGAAACAGCCCGATTTCCGCAATCACCCCCAGTGACCACAACAGGCCGATCGACAGCTTGCCGTAGCCATGCTGTTCCAGATGAATGCTGAAGAAGGTGTAGTAAGCGCCGTGGGACACCTGCAGCAGGAAGTTCATCAGGAAGAAGGTCACCACAGCCGGGTGAGTCACGATGGCTTTCAGGCTGCCTTTGGGCGCAGGCTCTTTACGCTCGCCGCGCTCTGACGGCACCAGGAAGGCCGACACGGCAATGCCGGCAAACACCGGCAACAATAGCCAGGGCAAATAACGAATCGGAACCAGTTCCAGCAAACCGCCTACCAGCGCCACCGCACCAATAAAGCCCACTGAGCCCCACAGCCGCACCTTGCCGTAACGTTCTTTTTTTGAACCCAACACCCGCAGGGTGATCACTTCATATAACGGAAGAATCGCATTCCAGAAAAAGGTAAAGGCAAACATAACCAGCAGCAGGCCGTAGAAGTCGGGCTCCAGAAACACCCCGGCAAAAAACAGCGAACCGGTGATGGCGCCAAAGCGCACCAGCCTTACCCGCTGGCCGGTGCGGTCGCCCAACCAGCCCCAGACGCTGGGGGCCACTACCTTGGTCAGCTGAATGGTCGCCATCAGAGTGGCGATTTGCAGATAGGAAAAGCCCTGTCCCTCCAGGTAGAGGGACCAATACGGCAAAAGCCCTCCAAGGAGGGCGAAGAACCAGAAATAAAGGTTAGACAGCCGCCAGTAGATGGTAGCGCCTCCCTGTTATCAGAGCTGGCCGAGTACCGGCGTATCGACGCTTACATCACCATTCTGGCCACGATGGCGCAGGTAATGATCCATCAGTACAATGGCCATCATGGCTTCGGCAATCGGTGTCGCCCGGATACCCACACAGGGGTCGTGCCGGCCGGTGGTAATCACTTCCACCGGGTTGCCATTCACATCAATACTGCGGCCCGGCAGGCGCAGGCTGGAGGTGGGTTTCAGGGCGATGCTGGCGACAATTGGCTGGCCCGAGGAAATGCCGCCCAGCACACCACCGGCGTGGTTAGAGAGGAAGCCTTCGGGCGTCATCTCGTCCCGGTGTTCGGTGCCCTTCTGCTCCACACAGTCGAAACCTGCACCGATCTCCACCCCCTTCACCGCATTGATGCTCATCAGGGCATGGGCCAGGTCGGCATCCAGCCGGTCGAAAATCGGTTCGCCCAAACCCGGCGGCACACCTTCCGCCACCACGTTGATGCGGGCACCAATGGAATCGCCCTCTTTGCGCAGGGCGTCCATATAGGCTTCCATTTCCGGCACCTTGTCGACGTCCGGGCAGAAGAACGGGTTCTGGTGTACCTGGTCCCAGTCCAGTTTCTCGACCTTAACGGGACCAAGCTGGGACAGGTAACCCCGAATCCGGATACCCAGCCGCTGCTCCAGGAACTTGCGGGCAACAGCACCGGCGGCCACCCGCATGGCGGTTTCCCGGGCCGAGGAACGGCCGCCGCCGCGATAATCCCGCACACCGTATTTGTGGGTGTAGGTGTAATCGGCGTGGGCCGGGCGGAACTGCTCGGAAATCTTGGAATAATCCTTGGAGCGCTGATCGGTGTTCTCGATGATCAGGCCAATGGGCGTGCCGGTGGTTTTACCTTCGAACACGCCCGACAGAATCCGCACTTCATCCGGTTCCCGCCGCTGCGTGGTGTGGCGCGACGTGCCCGGCTTGCGCAGGTCCAGGTCTCTCTGCATATCCGCTTCAGACAGTTCCAGCCCGGGAGGGCAACCGTCAATAATGCAACCCAGAGCCGCCCCGTGGCTTTCACCGAAGGTGGTTACGGTAAACAGTTTTCCAAAAGTATTTCCGGACATAATTCAGCACTTTATAAAGGTTTTATAATAAATTACTTCAGCTGTTTCTGGCCTGCCATTCACGCAGGTCCCGGGCCGCAACCAGGAACACACCATCGCCGCCATTCTCGAATTCCAGCCAGGTCAGCGGCAGGTCCGGATAGGCATCGTCCATCGCACCCCACGAGTTACCCACTTCCACAATCAGCAGGCCGTCTTCGGTCAGGTGATCGGCGGCACCGGCAATGATGCGGTGGGCAATATCCAGGCCGTCGTCGCCTGCGGCAAGGCCCAGTGCCGGCTCATGCTGGTATTCTTCCGGCATGTCCGCCAGGTCTTCCGCATCCACATACGGCGGATTGCTGAGGATGACATCATAGCGGCCCTCGATGTTGTCGAACACATCCGAGCGAACCGTTTGTACCCGCCCTTCCAGGCCGTGCATCTCGATATTGGATTCGGCAACCGCCAGCGCGTCTTCAGAGATATCCGACAGGTCTACTTCTGCCTCGTCGAACACCGTCGCGGCGCCAATTCCGATACAACCGCTGCCCGTGCACAGGTCCAGAATGCGCTGAACGTGGGTGCCGCCAAGCCAGGGCTGCAAGCCGTTTTCCAGCAGCTCACCCAGTGGTGACCGGGGCACCAGTACCCGCTCATCTACGTTGAAGGGCATGCCCATGAACCAGCCTTCACCCAGCAAATAGGCAATGGGCACACGCTCGTTAATGCGGCGCTCGATGCGCTCGATGATCAGCTCCCGCTCGCTGCGGGTCAGGCGCGCATCCAGGAACAGGTTATTGTTTTCCAGCGGCAGGTGAACGCTGCGCAACACCAGTTGCACGGCTTCGTCCCACACGTTATCGGTGCCATGGCCAAAGTACAGGGGCGAGGCAGCAAACCGTGAGGCGGCATAGCGCAACAGGTCGCGAATAGTCTGCAGGTCATCTACGGGGCTGGTCACAAAGTCGGTTTCCTGGTCGGTAAGTTTCAGCGCGGCATTATACGCTGATTAGGCCGATGGCTGCAGCTTTCCGCCCGCCTGCCATCACAGCGCCAGCGGGCCGGAACTGCTGCGGCTGGCCTCAAATCGGTCCAGTGCCGCCGTCATACGTTCGCGCCCCAGCTGGATCAGCTCCGGCGCCTTATGGAAGTCGTAGCTACGGGACGCGTTCTTGGGAATATTGATCAGCAAGTCCGGCGGATAACCGGCAATCTTGTACTGCACCAGGGTGCTCTGCATGGTTTCGATGGTCAGGTTCATCACATCAAACTTGCCAATGCCCAGCTTGTCCCAGTCGATGGTGTCGTGCTCTTCCCGCTTTTCCGCATCCGGGTGATCGGCAGGCACCGGAGCCTTGGCCTTGGCCTCCATCGCTTTTTCCTGCGACTTTTTGGCAATCTCCCGGCTGATCTTCTGTTCCGGTGTTTCGTCCTCACTGCCCTTGCGGTTAGTGAGCGCTTTCAGGGCATCCCAGTCGAACCAGCGGGAAGCTTTGTCCCGGAGCGCATCCATCCACTCTTCCATATCGCCGCCGGTATCCTCTGCGGGCGTCAGTGCTGCGTCCGGAATTCGCTGGAGTTGCTCTTCCTCGCCCGCCAGGTTGACCGCCATAATCAGGTCTGCGTGGGCAGAGATGGTGGGAATAATCGGTAAGGGATTCAGCACCGCACCGTCCACCAGCACACGGCCGTCCAGTACCAGCGGTGTCACTACACTGGGAATCGCAATGGAGGCACGGATAGCCTTGTCCAGAGGCCCTTCCTGGAACCAGATTTCCTTATGTGCCAGCAGGTCGGTCGCTACGGCGGTAAAGGGAATCGGCAGGTCTTCAATGCGGGTATCACCCAGAATTTCCCGCACGATGGAAAACACCTTCTCGCCCCGGATGGCGCCGATAGAGCTGAAGGTAAGGTCCAGAAGCTTGATCACATCAAACTGCCCTAACCCGGTTACCCAGTCTTTGTACTCTTTCAGCTTGCCGGCGGCATACATACCGCCAATCAGGGCGCCCATGGAACAGCCGGAAATGGCAGCAATCTTGTAACCACGCTCTACCAGCACTTCAATGGCGCCAATATGGGCATAGCCCCGGGCGCCACCGCTGCCCAGGGTCAAGGCAACGGTCTTGCCCTTGCCGGTCTTGCGAACATTGCTGCTGGCGGGCGCACCTGCAGGGGAAACATCAGAGCTTTTTACGACCTTGCTGGCGCCGTTATCAACCGGTTTATCCTTCTGTGCCATGGCTTACCTCTTGATCACCAATACTTCTACACGATCACCACGACGATCCGGGTCTTCTACCTGCACCACGGGCCCTACGGTAACAATTCGAATCTGGCTGCGGGAGACTCCGGTTTTGCCCAGCACCTCAGCCAGGGCATCACCTGCCTGCCGGGCGCGCTCCAGGGCAGCCTCCAGAAGTTCGCCGTCCTGCAGGGAGGAGAACGCGGCCAACACCACTTCGGCGCCCTCATCTGCCGCCCAGTCGGTCAGCCTGCGCCGGTCATCGGCACTGAAATCAAACCGATAGGTAACGCCACCGGTCCAGGGCACCACCACCGGCCCCTTCATGCGCCCGTTTGACGCTTCAAAGCCCGGAATAGACGCGCCCGCGCCGACCTCCAGCTGCTCCACCCAGACATACTCCCGCAGGTTACCGCGAGTGACGGTATACACCAGCGTTAGCCACTGTGTTCCGTTCTCGTCTTCCACTGCAGCGGCCACGTAATCCTGGCTGCCATCCCGGCCCAACAGGCGGGATTGCTGGAAAATCTGGTTGGCCCAGACGTTGTTGCGGCCGCACTGGATACCGGAACACTGGTACAGAACGCTGGCGCCCCTGGCCCGGAGCTCTGTGAGGTAATGGTCCAACGCAGCCTCGCGACTGGCGTCCCGGTTGATCTCGAACAGCTGCCCCTGGCCAGACACCGGCAGGCGCGCCATTACATCGGAACGGATTTCGTTGCGAATCTCCCGCACCGGGCTGAACAGCACCAAGTGGCCGCTGGATTCAATCGCTGCGGTGTTCTGCAGCGACGATTGCGAGAACTGCACAGGGGCCTGCGCAAGAGCGTTCGCCTGGACAGAACCGGCAGACGCAAACAGAACTACGGCCGCCAAACATCTCAAAAAGCCACTGCTGGATCGGTTAAACATCAAAAAGAAACCTTTTTATGGCATCACTGACTGGCGTGGTATCGCCATCCAGGTGACAGTGGTGGCCGCCGGGAACATCCACCGTGGTCAGCTCCGGAATCAGCGCCGCGCGCTGATCCAGCCCCTTCCGGTAAGTCAGCAGGCCTTCCTCGGCACGCACAAACAGCGCCGGGGTTTTAATGGCCGCCAAAGAGGCTTCCACCTGTTGCTCTGTCATCATCAAAGCCGTGGGGTGCCGCAACCTTGCATCGGTCTGCCAGACATACCCCACCCCGTAGCTGCGCATGTTCCGGGGCACCAGCAAGCTGGCCGCCTCGGCACTCAGGGGGCTGAGGCCTCCCTCGCGAATTCGTGCTGCGGTTTCCACATCCGGATAGATCGCCGGCGGTGCCGAACCGCTACGCTTTTTCTGCAAGGCCCGGCGCAGCTGGGGAATGGTTTCTTCCGCCGGGCGGCTAAGCGCCCCCAGGCTGTCGATCATCACCAGCCGCCGAACCCGCTCCGGAAATGCCGCTGCGTACAAAGCACATACGATGCCGCCCAGAGAATGGCCGACCAGGTCTATCGGTTCTTTTTCGCTGTGCGGAAAATGGCTGTCGATCAGTTCGGAAAGGTCGGCCACATAGTCCATCAGCCAGTAGCTGTACCCCGGCGGCCGGTGGCCGGACTGGCCGTGGCCTGCCATGTCGATGGCGTGGACCGGCGCATGGGCTGCGATTTCCGGCGCAAGGCGGGCAAAACTCATGGCGTTATCCAGCCAGCCGTGCACCATCAGCACAGGTTGCCGGGTGGCTGCTTCGCGGGGCGGATGCCAGCTCAGGCCGGCAAGGGTGATGTTTTCGAGTGGCCAGTGCGCCTCCCGGCAGTCGGCCGGAACTTCGTGCCCACTGTCGGGTAACACTGTGTCATTCATGCAAGGCAGGTCCTACATGGTGTGGGTGGGGCGATCAGAGCTCAGGGAGCCAGCCAGGTATGATTCGATCTTGGTGCGGGCGGTTTCATCATCACCGTTGAACTGCACACCAATACCGGCAGCCCGGTTGCCCTGGGCGCCTTTCGGGGTTATCCATACAACCTTGCCGGCCACCGGGATTTTCTCCGGCTCGTCCATCAGGGTCAGCAGCAGGAAAACCTCGTCGCCCAGCTGGTACTGCTTGTGGGTGGGAATGAACAGGCCACCCTGCTTTATGTACGGCATATAGGCTGCGTACAGCGCGGCTTTGTCGTTGATAGTCTGGGTCAGAATACCACTGCGTGCTCCGAATCCGGGCCCCATATCAAACACCTTCTTTTTTCTGATATTTCGCAATCATAGCAGCTGTTAACCGCTAAAGCTCAACCTGCGGCGCGCTTTCTGGGCATCAAATCACGCCAGGCAATCAACAGCTGGCTGGCCTCAAGTTCCGGGCTGGCATTATACACGGCGGCCTCCCGGCTCTGCCGGACCCGGTCCAGCAATTCATGGGCCCGCCAGGGCGGATTGCTGCGGGCCAGGAACATCAGCATGTCTGCCGCTTCGGTATCATTGGGCTGACCGCCGGCGCTGCACCGGGCCAGGTCGGCGGCCCAGCTTTCGAACAGCCAGAGCGTGTCTTCCAGGCCGATGGTCTTGAAGCACTTCGCCGCATCACCCACGGTGACCTGCCCTTTCATAAACTGCTTGAAGGCCTCGAAGGCCTTGTCCCGCAACCCCGGAAACTCGCCGGTGACATACTCCAGCGCCAACCTCGGCGCATTACCCGCCAGCATCAGACTCTTGGCCAGCACCTCGGCTCCGGGGCGCTGATCTTCCTCCAGCCCGGATACCTGCGCAGCCAGCCAGTTCTGGGCCTGTTCTTCCGCCGGCACCGGAATGGTCAACGCCTGGCACCGGGAGCGAATGGTGGGCAGCACCGGCCGGCCACTTTCCTGCAACAGCAGCAGGGTGACATCCGGCAGCGGTTCTTCCAGGGTTTTCAGCAGGGCGTTGGCGGCATTGATGTTCAAAAGGTCTGCCCGGTCGACAATGGCCACCTTGTGATGGGCCACCTGGGGCGAACCCACGGCAAAGGTAGACAGTGCCCTCACCTGGTCCACCTTCACCATACGGGATTTCTCCGGCGCGTAGATTCGCAAATCCGGATGACTGCCCGCACGCAGCAACTCACACTGCTTGCAGTGGCCGCAAGCCACCAGGTTGCCATTACCCAGGTCTTCCCGGCGATCGCACAGCAATAACCCGGCAACGGCCTCGGCCCAGGCACGCTTGCCCACACCCCGTTCGCCGGCCACCAGCAAGGCATGGGGCAGCCGGTCTTCCGCAAGCCGGTGCTGAACCGCGTGCCAGGCCTTGGTCAGCCAGGGCATGTCTTGGGCGATATCACTCATTGGGTGGAGTCCGTGTTTCGGGTACTGGTTCCGGGCCATTGCGCCGTTGCCGCTTCATGGTACGCAGCAACCGCTTCAAACGGCGGGTGTCGTCGGCAGAGGCCGGCGCAGATGAAGCACTATAGTAATGATTGTTCACGGCCCGGGCAAAGACCCGCGCCGATTCAGACACCGCCGGAACCGCCCGGGACAGCCTTTGCGCCAGCGCCTCCGGAGTTTCACCAGCCCGCACCGGAACACCCGCCTGCTCACAGAACCGGTGCCAGCTGCTGACCACCCGGCGGAACGCATCCTGCCGTGCGCCCCGCTTCATGCCCAGGGCAGACACCAGGCCGGCCACCAGCAACGCCAGGCCCACAATACCTGCCGTCAGGTAGCCCAGTTCCTTCATACCCACGCCACCGGGCAATCGGGACATCAGATCCATCTGGCTCTGGCCCTGATAACCCACCACCCAACGCTGCCATTGGTAGTTGATGCGGTCCAGCTGCAGTGAGGCCCACTGCAATACTTGCAGATCGCTGTAACGCTGAGGCGAGATCAGTTCGTTTTCCAGGAATGAACCTTCGTCTGCCATGGCGTCTCGCAGCCCGGATTCAATCCGGCTAGGGGCGATGGCGGCAGTAGGATCAACCCTCACCCAACCGCGCCCTTCAAGCCACACTTCCACCCAGGCGTGGGCATCGTACTGGCGAACAATGTAATACTCGTTGTTGGCACCGGCGTCGCCCCCCTGGTAACCCACAACCACTCTTGCCGGAATACCCGCTGCCCGGAATACAAAGGTGGCCGCACCGGCATAGTGGGCACAGAACCCCCGCCTTTCATCGAACAGCAGTGCATCAATGCCATCTTCCGGCATGGTCGGTGGCCGCAGCGTGTAAAAATACTCCTGCTCCCGGAACCGGCGCATCAACTCCATCACCGTTTGTTCCGGGCTTAACTGCGAACCCAGCTGCTGCGCCAGTTCCCGTGCCCGGGGGTTGCCCTGAGCTGGCAGCTGCAGGTATCGGCGTTGTTCCAGCGGTGACAACCCCTGCACTGCGCTGCTCGCCGCCACATTGCCCAGAGCCATCCGATAGCGCACAGAGCTGTCTGCCGGGCGCCGGAAACGGAACAGGTTTTGCTCTGCCTCTACCACGTTATCCGATACAGCTTCGGAGCCGTCCAGGGCGAACGCCCAGCGCTGGTCCGTGGGTTCCAGCAAGACATCGTATTGGTTCGGTTCCAGATCCCCCACGCCGCCATCGATGGCTACGCGGCCCGGCCGGAAGAAACGCTCGGAATCGCCCTGGCGCCAGGTTTCGCCGTCCAGGCGGTCCAGGATCAGCCCGCGCCAGTAGCGGTCACGGTAATCCGGGGCTTCGCCGCCAAAGGTCACCCGAAAAGCCCGCTCACTGCTCTGGGCCAGGTTGGAGATATCGCCCGGGCGCATGGTGTCCGAAATCCCGCTCCGGGCCTGGCCAGACACCATGGGCACACTCCACAGCGGCGCCATGCGGGGGAAGAACACAAACAGCAGGATCACCACCGGCAGAGTTTTCAGCATCAGAAGGCCAAGGCGCTTCCAGCCCCGGCCGATGGCATTGGGCAGGTCCGGGGCGTTGATGGTTTGCAGCCCCACCAGCAACAACGCAATCGCCACAAAGTTCACCAACGCCCAGAGAATGTCCTGCCGGAACAGGAAGTTCACCGTGGCCAGGTACACCAGGATGAAGAACAGCACATAGAAATCCCGGGCACTGCGGGTTTCCAGCCATTTCAGGCCCACCGCCAGCACAAAGAACGAGGCGGCGGTATCCACCGTAAAGCGCCCCTGAACCGTGGCAATGTACACCGCCATCAGGATCAGCATGATCCCGGTGCGCAACCAGCGCCCGGGCAAACGCACCCGGCCCATCTGCGCCAGCCAGCGCCAGCCGGCCAGCACCACACACGCGGCAATCAACCACACCGGCAGGCGATCCCACTGGGGCACAAGCAATACCGCAAAGGCCGCAATCAGCCACAGCAGCGCCTTACCGGGAATGGTTTCTTTCGGCGGTTCTTCCCGGCCACTGAACAGGCCAAAAGGCAGGGAAAGCTTCATGCTGCCTTGCCTCCCCGTGCTGCCCGGTCCAGTTTCCTGCGGGTACCAAAGGCCCTGGCATCATCATCCCGGGGCTTTTGTTCGCCCCAGATAGCCAGCGCCCGCAGGCAACGCTCCACATGCACCTTGCCGGAATCCGGCTCGATTACCTCACCCGGCAGGTTCAGGCCAAAACGGGCACCCTTTGCCGCCCTGTCCTGCACCAGCCAGGCCAGGTAACTCAGCCGCAGCTCGTTATCCACGCCCCGGAAAGCAGCAAAATCCAGCCAGTGCGGGCTGCCCTGCTTCGCCTCCCAGTCTGCCACCACCATCTGGCCGGAGCGGGCAAAGCGCTTCCACATCACCCGGGGGCTTAAGTCCCCTTCCCGCCAGGGCCGCAAGTCCGCTTCGTCCTGCCCGGCTGTTTTCGCGGCCGCCGCGTTCTCCGGGCCATCCTCCAGGGTACTGAGTGCTTCCGGCGCCGCTAATGGCCGCGGAAACACCAACCCAGCCGAAGACGGCCGCACCCAGGACCAGGCCTTCAGCAAACCAAACGGAAACCGGGTTTCAATACGCACCCTGTCGGGGCGCAGATAGCCGCGCCAGGCCGAAGGAACTGGCAGGGTGACGTCTTTCGACTCCCCGGCTGGCACATGAATACCCTCAACCCGCGAGTCCTTCACCGACAGGCTGATCGCCAGTGAATCGTCTTTGCCACTGCTGACCCGGAACCGGAAAGGAATATCTTCACCAGCCACACCTTCCCCTGCCTGAATGAGGGCAAGCGTCAAGCCGGACAGGTTACGGTGCGTCTGGTGCATGGCCCCCACAAACAGGGCGCCCAGCATGAAAGTAAGCAGGTAAATCAGGCTGTTCTGATAATTGATGCCGGTAATCAGCATGATCAGCAACAGAATGCCGAACACCACACCGGCGCCGGTGGGCAGAATGAAGATGTTTTTCTGGCTGAACAGAACGCTGTCTGCACGGGGAATACGGCGGTTGATCCAGCGGCTGAAACGACGGCCAACAGATTGTTTTATCATGCCCATCAGGCCGGAAGACTCCTGAAAAGTTCAATGCAGTTTACGGACTATGAAACCATATCCACAGTGTTTTTATAACTGTACTCCGTAGGGGAAGATTCTGATCACAATACCGGCACTTTCCGGTTGAAATCGTGTCAGACAAACCGAATACTGACAAAATGAAGCGCATAGCCTGAATGCCCTGAGTTCAGCAGTCCTCGCAGTCTCAGCAGCGCCTCTGCACACACCGGTTACCCAAGAGGCAACTCATGATACGTCGCAAACTGCTTGCCGCTGCCATAACGGCCGCCATCGCTGCTCCCGCCACGGCGGGCGTACAAACCATGACGTCTGACGAAATGGTAGAGACCTACGTAGAAGACTCCGCCGTTATCGTGGTACCCAAAGACCAGCAGAAGTCCGAGGCAGATCGCCAGCGCATCATCCAGGCCCTGACCATTTCCCCGGGCGAGCCGGTTGTCACCGAAGCAGAAGAAGAAGCCTACCGGGAAGCCCTGCAACGCTACCTGGAAGATGACCGCAAAGATTCACTAACCGACGCCGAAGAAGAATTCCTGCGCCGCGCCCTGCTGCTACCAGTCGACGAACTGGCAAGGGTCCAGCCACCAGCCGAATTCCGCCCGGACATCCCCCAGCTGATCTTCGGCCAGCAACCGGAAATTCCGGACGAACCCTTTACCCAAACCTTCCTGAACGACCAGCTGGGTATCGGCTTTGACGGCCAGAACCTGAATTTCAGCATTGGCAACCCGCCGGGGATTGACCGGATCAATATTCCGCAGGGGATTAATGAAGGGCCAATTAATCTGACGCCGCGACCTGGGGGTGGGTTTGATCTTTCTATTCAGGTGCCGGACCAGTAAGGCCCGATAACCGCCTTCGCGACAAACGAAAAACGGCAGCCCATGAGCTGCCGTTTTTTTGTGCCGGCATGAACTGCAATCGAGTAGGAGGGGGAGT
>NZ_AXBV01000070.1:0-60512 GCF_000475255.1 Marinobacter sp. ES-1 | reverse complement strand
TGCCTGGCGCACCAAAAAAAATCCGGCCTCTGAGGGCCGGATTCCTGCCTGCCGGCCATCATACGATCCCGGCAATCACCAACAGCGCGATGGCGCAGATCCACACCAGCATGCTGCGGCTGAGCAAATCCCGCATGGCCCGAATGCTACGGCCACCGAATTTCGGCCAGTCATCCGCGTATACCTGGCCGAACCGTTCCGGATCCAGGGCATAGCCCGTCAGGGAGCCGCTGGCAGCGGTCATCAGCACATTGTCTGTCGGCTTGCCGAACCCCGGCACCACCAGACGGATGGATCGGGACCAGCCCGCCAGGTCCCCAGCCACCCCAAAGGTACAAGCCAGCAAACGAGACGGTACCCAGGCCATAATGTCTGCCGCGATGGCAAAGCGCTGCCGGGCCGCCGGCTGGGGCCACTGCTCTGCCAGTGCCACCAGTCCACGAGCAATGACTGCCAGCCAGATTCCGCCAACCACATACCAGAACACCACCAGGAAAAACCGCTCGAACACCGATACCATCAAGGCACGGGAAACCGACAAATGCATCACTTCTGCGCTTTGCGCACTGCCCCGCTCATCCTCCGGCAAACGGTCTTCGATATGATGCCAGGCTCCCTGCATGTCACCGCGGCTCCAGGCCTCGGTGTAGGCCTCCAGTGCGGGGCGCCAGCCGGGCACGCCCATCATCAGAACCAGAACGATCAGTTCCACGGGGTAAACCACAACACGAATACCACCGTAACCGGCCGCCAGAACCAGGGCCCCCAATAACACGGCTGGCCCGAGCACCAGTAACAGCCCCACAAACAGCGAACCTTCTTTGCCGGCCTTGCTGCGGGTCCCGATATGCAGCCAGGATCGCCACAGGTCGTCACTGGATAACACACCGAGCCGGTCAAGGCGCTGCCGGATCACATAGGCGAGCAGAAAAACCACCAGTACCATTCAGGCATTCTCCGTTGTGCTTAAAACGCGATGGAAGTGCGCCCACTGGAAGGCCTCACCGGGGTCCGTCTTTCTGCCCGGGGCAATATCGCAGTGGCCGGTAATCCGCTCTGCCGTAATCTCCGGCCAGGCAGCCCGAACCAGGGCAGCCAGACGGGCCAGGGACTGATACTGGGCATCGGTGTAGGACACGTCGTCTGCCCCTTCCAGTTCGATACCGATGGAAAAGTCATTGCACTCTTCCTCTCCCTCAAAACAGGAGCGCCCGGCATGCCAGGCGCGGTCCAGGCAGCTGACAAACTGAACCACCGAGCCGTCTCTGCAGATAAGCCCGTGGGCGGAAACCTGCAAATCTGCAATGGTCTGGAAATAGGGATGGGCGTGAGGATCCAGCCGGTTACAGAAGAATTCCTCGATATGGCCACCGCCGAACTCGCCCGGCGGCAAGCTGATGTTGTGTACCACCAGTAACGAAATGGCAACACCCTCGGGGCGGGGGCCGAAATTCGGGGAAGGACACCAGCGGGCATCCGGGAACCGGCCCGTCGCTCGAAGCTGTTCGACCCGGGCGTTGAAGTGTTGATCAGGCAATGTGCATCCAGATACGCAATGGGTGACTCGATCCGGAGATTGAATCACAAAGTCCATTCCGATGCCACGGAGTCGCCTGCAGCGGTCAGTCCTTGCGACTGTAACGCAGGTTGTCGATGATGGATTCCAGGGCCCGGTCAAAAATCAGGCCATCGTCCAGCATGCCGATCAAACCGGTCTGCATGGCTGTCGCCAGTTCTTCCCGCTGATACTCGGCCACCTTGGCACCACTGCGGTTCACGAAGATGTACTTGCCGGTAGCCTTGATAAACGCTGCCAGCTTGCAACGCAGGCGGGTGTCGTCGTCACGCTTGAGCTCCACCCAGGAACCAACCCGCATCTGATCCGCCCGGGCAAGCCATTCCGGATCAATGGTAGCTTCGGGCTCCGGCTCTGGTTCTGGCGCAACTTCCGGCTGGGGCACAGGTTCCGGAGTCAAGGCAACTTCTGGCTCGGCCTGGACAGCTGGCTCAGGTTCTGAAACCTCAGGCAGCTCGTCCACAACCGGCTCGTCTTCAACCTCTACCGGTGCGGTTACCAGCTTCTGGAAGGCATCTACGTGAGCCAACTCCAAATCGCGAACGGCAATGTCGGTAGCAAACGGATCCCAGGAAATTTCCTTGAGGGCTGCCCGCAGGTCTTCAACAACACCCGGAATCGCCCTCAACAACTCGGCACGGGTAGAATCGGTAATCGGGCTCGGGTCCACCGTCCAGATCAGGCGGGTGACCAGTTCGCAGGCATCTTGCCACTGAGAGCTTTCTTCGCCCTGACGCAGCATGATCCACTGCAGATAGCGGGTGCACGGGCCGTCCAGCAATGCTCGGATAGCCTCGGGGATGTCCCGGCGTTCGGCCTGCTCCAGCATGACATCTTTTGCCGCCTGGCTTGCCCTTTCCTGCCGTGCCCGGCCCTCTTCGGCATCACGCAAGCGCTGCTCAACCAGCTCACGGCGGCGACGGTCCAGGTCCATGAAGTGGCCGAAGTCTTTCAGCAGTTCTTCAAACAGGTCAACGCTGTCGGTGAACTCTGCCAGCACCCGGCCGACCACTTCTTCGATTTTTTCCCGCAGGGGGTCACGCATGCCCGGCCGCTTTTCATTCCAGCCGATTGCCGCCAGCGCCAGTTCGTTCAGCAACTTGCGCGCCGGATGGCCACCGCGGTTGAAGAAGTTGCGGTCGCTCAGGGCCACTTTCAAAACCGGAATCTGCAACCGGCCAATCAGCGACTTCATCACCGGGTGCAGCTGACGGTCATCCAGGATGAAGTCAAACAACATGCCCACCAGGTTGATCACATCGCTGTCGACCTGGGTGACAGAAACACTGGAACCTTCAGCGGGCTGTAATACCGGCTGCAGCTGCTCCCGAAGGGGCATAACCTGCTCAACCTGTGCCTCATCCCGGCTGAGCGCCTGCAGCTCGGTCAGGCGAGCCAGCAAGCGACTGGTGTCCAGTACATTGCCGCCAGCGGCGGGCCGGGAAACAACACCGGTATCGCCACCCTGCCGCAGCAAAGCGCTCAATTCGTTGAAGGTAGCACTGGCCAGTTGGCTGCCGGCATCGTCAGCAGGAGCCTGGGGCATTGCCTCGGCCTGCTGCGGCGCGGCGGGCGGGACTGGCTGGCTGGCTGGCCTTGAAGGCGCCGGCGCACGGCCGACCGGGGCATTCTTCATGCCCGGCAACACGCCTTCGGAAATCAGTGTCTGGTTACATTTCTGGTAGAACTGCTCCAGCTTGTCTGCCAGCAAGCGCTCGAACAGTTTCAGGACAACCAGCTTGGCCCGGATATCGATATCCAGGTCTGAACAGGCTTCAGCGATACCGCCGCAAATAACCTCGGCGCTCAGGGGAATCTGGTCATCGGCCAGCTCCAGCTCGGGAACCAGGTGCCGTACCCGGGCCGCAAGCATGCGAACCTGCTCCTGGTGGCGGTTACGCAGGCGATTGGTCAGGCTTTCAACGGCTACCTGCTCTTCAAGCTCAGAGTGTTCTACCAGGCTCAGGGTCTCCTGGTTAACCTCTTCCAGGGAGCCGCCGGAACGCACCGGCTTGAACCGGCCCAGCTCGTTAAAGGCCTGGCTGACGTACTGCAATACGGAAAGCGACATTGCCCGGCGGCGCAGCCGGAGCTCCCGCATGGCATCAAAATAGGCGGACTGATCTTTGTTGGAACCGGCACGATCGGCCAGGGAGAACAGGCTGTCGTCCGCCTGCTCGAAAAAGCTGGCGAGTACGGATTTCAGTTCTTGACCCGCAGTGTCACGCAACCTGACCAATGCAGCAGGCAACGTAAACCGGCCCGCCGGCCTGTGGCCAGCTAATCGGACAACCTTGCTATCGTGCGCCATGGACTTGCTCCGGGATCGAATCTGCGTGACAAACTTATATTACTCCGCAGCTCTATGATACGGCCAGTTGCCGTCACCTTGTGTCAGTTTTTGTCACCATTTGTTTCCGACACAAGACGTTGAAATTCATGGTGGCATTTTGTGAATTGCCGGGGTAGCAGTAGAATTGCCCCGCAGCCGTTAATTCCACCCCACTGACCAGCGGAAAAACACCATGATTGCCCCCGAACTGCTCCGACAGGCCCGTATTGAATCCGTAGCCCACAGCCTCCGGGAAGACATCGGGGACGGCGACATCACCGCCATGCTGATTCCGGCAGACAAAACCGCCCGCGGCCGGGTCATCACCCGCGAGAACGCCAGACTGGCCGGTGTGGAGTGGGTCAACGAAGTCTTCCGGCAGGTAGACCCCGGCGTAGAGCTGGAGTGGCTGTTCAGCGACGGCGACGATGTGCCGGCCGATGCTGTACTGTTTCGCATGCAGGGCCCTGCCCGCTCGCTACTGACGGCTGAGCGGTCTGCCCTGAACTGGCTGCAGACACTCTCTGCCGTCGCCACCCAGTGCGCCGGCTACGCGGCCAGGGTTGCCCATACCAAGGTACGCTTGCTGGATACCCGAAAGACCCTGCCCGGCCTGCGGCTGGCGCAAAAATACGCGGTGACCTGTGGCGACTGTGACAACCACCGGATCGGCCTGTGGGACGCTTTCCTGATCAAGGAAAACCACATCGCGGCCTGTGGCTCTATCGCCCGGGCTGTTGCTGAAGCACACCGCATTGCGCCAGGCAAACCGGTTGAGGTGGAAACCGAGAATATGGACGAGCTCACCCAGGCCCTCGACGCCGGTGCCGACATCATCATGCTGGACGAGTTTTCACTGGAGGATATGGTTGAGGCAGTCAAGCTGACGGCAGGCCGCGCCAGGCTGGAAGCGTCCGGCGGCATTAACGAGCAAACCCTGGTGCCAATTGCCGAGACCGGAGTGGACTACATTTCGATCGGTGCCCTGACCAAAGACGTCAAGGCCATCGATCTGTCGATGCGGCTGGAATAACCCGGCCCGTTACCCGTGCTCAGGACCGGGTCAGCAACCGGTCCATTTCTTCCAGCGCCTTCACCAGGCCCTGCCCGGATTCCGGACGCCCCCGGAAATGCTCTTCCGCCATGGGCGCAATCCCGGAAGCAGACGGCAGCGGATGATTGTGCTCAACCAGCACTTTCATGCGCTCCAGAAACACAAACTGCAGCCACTGCGGAAACTCCATGGTATCCAGGCAAAATGGCTGGGTGCTCTGAAACGCCTCTTGTGGTGGCGGCTCGGCCTGCCAGACTCCCAGCTGCCGGAGTTCGATCTCTATCTGCAGCAGTCCGTCAGTCAGCAGGTCGAGGTGTTGGTTTTCGTCACTCATGGGTTCTGATCAATCCTGAAGCGGTTCCAGCTCCACCGACTCCCCGTGCAGCACCCTGTAGAGGTCTTCGAACTGACGGGTCAGGCCGTGTTTCGGAGCCATATGAATGAGTGGCTGCCGGCTCTGGTGGGATTCTTTCATCTTCACCGAGCTGGAAAGCCTCACCGGCAATACCGGCAAACCTTCCTCCAGCAGCTCTTTAACCAGCTGTCGCGGCAAGCTGGCCCGGGGCTGGAACTGGTTGGCAATGATACCTTCAACCACCAGTTCTTCGTTATGATCTTCCTGCAACTCCCGGATTTCGTTGAGAATGTTATAAAGCGCCTGGCGGGAGAAATCGTCGCAATCAAACGGAATCAGGCAACGCTGGGCCGCAATCAGCGCCGAACGGGTATAGAAATTCAGGGCCGGGGCTGTGTCGATGTAGATTTCATCGAACGACTCGCTGAGTTTTTTCAGATACTCCCGCAACTTGTAGATCTTGTGCTTGGCTTCAAGCTTGCGCTCGAGAAAATCCAGTTCCGGACTGGACGGCAGCACAAACAGGTTATCAAACGGCGTGGCATGCACAAACTCGTCCGGGCGCCGGTTGAACATGCTGAACGCCACGGTTTGCTCCATCAGGTCTGCCACGGTATCCCGCAGTTCAGATGCAGGCTTGCCGAGCAGGTAGTGGCTGGAGTTGCCCTGTGGGTCCAGGTCTACCACCAGCGTGCGCTTGCCCCGGGCCGCACTGATGGCCGCCAGGTTACAGGTGATGCTTGACTTGCCCACACCACCTTTCTGATTGAATACAACCCGTCTCATGTCGTCTCTCCAGTAAACACTTGTAGTTATTGGTTGTGACTACCAGCCCATTACGGTTTTAACAAAGGGGATGGTGAGCCGGCGCTGGGCCTGCAGCGAGTTCTCATCGAGCGAATCCAGGATGGCCAGCAGCTCGCCCAGCCTTCGTGGTGCCCGGCGCATGATAAAGCCGGCGACTTCGTCGGTCATCACCATGCCTCGCTGTTCCGCCCGGGCCATCAGGATGCGCATGCGGTCTTCATCCCGGTACACGCCCAGCTGCACCAGCAGGCCGTGGGCCAGCCGGGAACCGAGATCGGCCAGGCCAAAGGGCAACGAGGCGGGCACTTCCGACATCGACACCACCAACAAACCACGCCGATCCAGGATCCGGTTATACAGATGGAACACTGCCTCTTCCCAGCGAGGATCGCCCGCCAGCTTGTCCAGGTCATCCAGACAGACTACATGACGGGTCTCCAACCCGGATAATGCATCCGGGCCAAATGGCAACAACTCTTCGATGCTGATACACACAGCACTCTGGCCAAGCTGCTCTACCCTGTGGCAGACCGCCTCTAACAGATGGCTTTTGCCGGTATCGGAATCGCCACAGATCACCATCACCGGCAGGTCGTGGTTTTGCTCACACAGGGTTTCCAGCCTGCGGGCGGCATCGCGGTTACGGTCGCCGTGGAAATTGTCAAAGCGGGCATCGTCACGCAGCCGGACACCTAGGGCCATCTGGGAGGCAGTAGTCATGATCGCTTCATCCTTAAGGCCCGCAAACTCCATACAATCACATAGTGGCATCCGCTGAATATGGCAGAACCCGCCACCAGCCAGACCCCCGCATCAATCACCCAGGGCTGCATCGGCCAGCCCGCCAGCAGGATGATAATGGCCAGGGCCACCAGGATCTGCACCAGCGTGTTGATTTTGCCGGGCACACTCGGCGCCATTTCGAACCGGCCAATGCCGTAATGAAACGCCAATGCCCCGCCAACAATCGCAATATCCCGCGCCAGAACCAGCACAAACAACCACACCGGCAGGATACCGGTGATGGTAAGCATCAGGTAGGTGGTGATCAGTAGCGCCTTGTCGGCCAGGGGGTCAGCGATAGCGCCTACCCGGGTGCGCCAGTTGAAATAGCGGGCAAGAAAGCCATCAACGCCATCGCTGATGGCGGCCACGAGGAAAATCAGCAATGACAACCGGTAGTTGCCATCCAGCAGCGCGCCTGCAAACGGAATGATCAACACCATCCGCATGAAAGTCAGGGCATTGGGAATCCAGCGCCACTGTGTTGATTTCACCCGGCTGCCTCCGTCAATTTATCAGCCGTCTTCACCACTGCTGACAACCGGGGACGGCTGCCAGCGATAGTTAAGCACCTGATAGAGGGATTCAAAGGCCTGTTCGGCATCCTGCTCATCGGCGGGCTGCGTCTGTTCGGACTCACCTTCAACCGGTACAAAGCGCGGATCAAGCGCAATGTACTCTTTCAGCTGCTCCAGCTCGCCGGTAAACGCAATCCGCGCGGTCAGCCGTTCGCCGCGAATGCGGGCAGCGCTCACCGAGACTACCGGTGTCAGGCCTTCAAGCACCTTGTTGATCCGCCCGTAGTCCGCCAGTGTGGATACTCCGTCGAACACCACATCCACCTTGGGCGAGTCCCCGATTTCACCGGCTGAAACCGCGTAGCGGCTGGCGTACTGTTCGGCCCAGTAATCGACCACGGCCTGGGCCAGGTCATCCGGATTACCGGCAGATACCGAACGCTCGGCAGCGTCCATACCCATGCCGTCCACAACCCAGCCGGCGCGCCACTGGCCGCCGGAGCGGCTCACCCGGACCAGGGCAAGGACGTCATAGGAGACATCTTCAGATGCCTTCTGGATGCGCCCGATAAATTGCCCCCAAAGATCAGACAGCAAAGCCCGGTCACTACCCTGGTTCTCGGACGGAAATTCGATCGGCAAGCCCCGAACACCAGCCGCCTGCCGGAACGCCTCACGCCACTCGGCACCGGCGCCGGAGCGGGTCAGCAAACTGCGACTACCGCGATCCTCTACCGCCACCCAGGCCAGGGTCAGTGGGCGGTTAGCACCCCAGACCGGCGCGCCAATCGAGGCCAGGGCCCGGTTAACGCCAACTGCACCAAAACTCATCAGCAACCGTGACTGGCCAGCCTCGCTGCCAACCTGGTAGGCCTGCAGCAGGCTTTCCGCCTCGGACAACACCTGATCAATGCCTTCACGCTGCAATACATCCCGACTACCGGACACCCGCACCATTACCTGGCGCAGACCATCGGCATAGCCCTGCTGCAACGCGGCGGCAGAACCGCCCTGCACCGGAACGTCGGCGTTGTACAGCCCGGATACAGAGACTGCCGCGGCCGGAGTGGCCAGGGCCAGCAATGCAGACAACACTGGCCAAAGCAGCCAAGGCCTGGAATTTTTCCGTCGTGATTCAGTCATGTAACACCCTGCCGTTCCCATGAATGGCGCACAGGATACACCATCACCTTTGACTAGAGTAGCAAGCCCCTGTTGCAGGTTCGCAATATAAGGCAGGCAATTCCCGAGACTAAGCGGGAATTCCATTTGGAGCCCCCGTGCGCACCTGTTAAAATCCGCCGCTTGACCCACAGGCCAACGGTTAACATTCCATGAGCGAACAGAAGCCCTCCCTTACCTATCGTGACGCCGGCGTTGATATCGATGCCGGCAACGAACTGGTCAACCGCATCAAGAATACCGCAGCCAGGACCCGTCGTCCTGAGGTGCTCGGCGGTCTTGGCGGTTTTGGTGCGATGGTATCCATCCCGGCAGGTTACAAGGAGCCGGTACTGGTATCCGGCACCGATGGCGTGGGCACCAAGCTTCGCCTTGCCATGCAGCTGCAAAAGCACGACAGCATCGGTATCGACCTGGTGGCGATGTGCGTGAACGACCTGGTCGTTGGCGGTGCCGAGCCCCTGTTCTTCCTGGATTACTACGCCACCGGCAAGCTGAATGTCGACATTGCAGCCCAGGTAGTAGAAGGCATCGGTAAAGGCTGCGAGCTTTCCGGCTGTGCCCTGGTAGGCGGTGAAACTGCCGAAATGCCGGGCATGTACGAAGGCGACGACTACGACCTGGCCGGCTTCTGCGTAGGCGTGGCCGAGCGCAGCGACATCATCGACGGCAGCCGTGTACAGCCAGGCGATGTGCTGCTGGCCCTGGGCTCCTCCGGCCCGCATTCCAACGGCTACTCGCTGATCCGCAAGATCATCGAAGTCAGCAACGCGGACCTCAGCCAGCCCATGGGTGACAGCACCCTGGCCGATGCGCTGATGGCCCCGACCCGCATTTACGTGAAAAACCTGCTGCAACTGATCCGCGAAGTCGATGTGCGCGCACTGTGCCACATCACCGGTGGCGGCCTGCCGGAAAACATTCCCCGGGTACTGCCGGCGGGCACCGTTGCCGCCATCGATACCCGCAGCTGGGAACTGCCCCCGGTGTTCCAGTGGCTGCAGGACGCAGGCGGCGTGGCCGCTGAAGAAATGTACCGCACCTTCAACTGTGGTATTGGCATGATCGTGTGTGTACCGGCTGACCAGAAAGACCTGGCCATCGATACCCTCAATGCCATGGGCGAGAAGGTCTGGCAGGTTGGCGTTATGGAAGCCGCCGATGCCAGTGATGCCGAGCCGAAAGTGCGCTACGCACCGGAGCTGCTGAAGGCATGATGGCAGACCCAGCACCGCTACCAACCATTGTTGTTCTGGCTTCAGGCAGCGGCACCAACCTTCAGGCCCTGATAGACGCCAGCCGTGAACGGGATTTCCCCGGCGAAATCATCGCCGTTGGCTGCAACCGCCCCGGTGCCTTCGCGCTGGAGCGGGCAGCCCAGGCAAACATCAAAACCTTCGTGGTGGACCACAAGCAGTATGGCTCCCGCGAGGAGTTTGATGGCGCCCTGATGGCCGAGCTGCGCCGCCTGAACCCGGACGTGATCGTACTGGCCGGCTTCATGCGCATCCTGACCGCCGACTTTGTGCGGGCATTCCGGGGCCGGATGCTGAACATCCACCCTTCCCTGCTGCCAGCCTATACCGGCCTGAATACCCACCAGCGGGTGCTCGATGCCGGCGACAAGGTACACGGCGTATCCATTCACTTCGTTACCGAAGAACTCGATGGTGGCCCGGTAATCGCACAGGCCGAAGTCGCGGTTCAATCGGACGACGACGCAGAATCACTGGCCGAGCGGGTACAGCAGCAGGAACATGTGCTTTACCCCATTGTGGTGCGCTGGTTCTGCGAAGGCCGCATTCAGCTGACCGCCGACGGCGTCCAGTTTGACGGCAAACTTCTGCAACACCCCATGCGGCTGACAGCCAGCTGAACAGTTTGTCATCCTCCTGAGCACCGGGAACAGCTAGACTGTCGCAAGCATAGACAGAGAAAGAGGCAACCGGATGCAAAGAAACCCAGACGTCACCAGAACTTCCGCCCTGCTGGCCGGGCTTTTGTCCGGCCTGTTTGCGCTATCCGCCAGCGCTGCCGACGCCAGCCCTGAGCTTACCCCGTACGAAGCCAGCTACACCGCTTCCATGTCGAAGGGTGTCAGCCTGAACGGCGAAGGCGTGCGCACGCTGACCGACCAGGGCAACAACGTCTGGCTGTACCGCACAGACGTTGACTCCTTCATTGCCGATATCGACGAATCACTGATCTTCAAGTGGCAGGACGGCCAGGTCATTCCCCTGCGCTATCGCTACCGGTTGTCAGGATTTCTGATCAAAGATCGCGAACAAGCCATCGATTTCGACTGGCAGAAAGGTATGGCCAGGGGTTCTTATCGGGGCGAGTCGTTCAACGTCGAACTGAGGGAAGGCACCCTGGACCCGCTGGGCTACCAGCTGCAGCTGCACCAGGATCTGAAAGCAGGCAAACGGAACGTCACCTACCATGTACTCGACAAGGGTGACTACGATGAAGACCGGTTCTCGGTGATTGATGAAGACAGCCTGAGCGACCGAGGCCGCACCATGAACACCCTGAAAGCGGAAAAAGTTCGCGGCGAGAATGCCCGGCGCCAGACCCTGATGTGGTTTGATCCGGCCCAGGACTACTTGCTGGTCCGGCTGCTACAGGTAGAGCCGGACGGCAGCGAATACGAACTGAAGCTTAGAGACGCCCGGGTTCAGGACTGACCTGCCCGGCCGAACTCCTGCCATACCGCTTTGACCTCATCCGCGATGATACGCAGGCCTTCCGCGACCTGCGCATCATCCTGGGAGTAGGTAACCCGCAAGCATTCGTGACGATGCTTCCAGTCGTCATGCGGCAGGCCCGGGAAGAAATAGTGCCCGGACACCACCAGCACACCCCGCTCTTTCAGGCGCTGATACAGCTCCAGGCTGGAAATCGGCAAATCCGGAAACCATAGCCACAGGAACATGGCACCTTCCGGTTTGTGGATGTACCAACGGCAGCTGTCTTCGCCCATCGCGTCACGGAACGCTGCCACGGCCTTTTCCATTTTCGCCTTATAGAAGGGGCACACCACATCCCGGCTGAGGGACAGGATTTCGCCAGACCGAACCAGTGGCTCCGCCAGCATGGCGCCAAAGCTGCCAGTGGCCAGGTTCATGATGGCATTGATGCCGGACAACGCCTTGATGATGGGCTCTGCGGCAATCACGATACCGGTGCGGGCAGCCGGCAAGCCGAGCTTGGACAGGCTCAGGCACAGAATGATCTGCTCGTTCCAGGTGGGCTGCGCATCCACAAACAGCAGGCTCGGGAACGGCGTACCGTAGGCGCCATCGACAATCAGCGGAATATCCTGCTGCCGGGCCATTTCTTCGAGCCGGGCCAGCTCTTCATCGGTGATGACATTACCAGTGGGATTTGTGGGCCGGGAGACACAGATCGCACCGGTTTCACCCGTAACCTCCACCGCATCAAAATCCACCCGGTATTTGAATTCGTGGGCATCGGTAAATGAAATGTCCGGCTGCACGGCCCGGAACAAGTCTGCATCAATGCCCGCATCGGCATAGCCGATGTATTCCGGCGCCAGTGGCAGCAGGATGTGCTTGCGCTGGCCCTCGCCATATTCACCGCCAAACATGTTGAACAACATGAAGAAGGCGGCCTGGCTGCCGTTGGTCAGGGCGATGTTTTCCGGCTTCAGGCCCCAGTTGTATTCCTTGTTCAGCAACTCCGCCAGCGAGGCAATGAACTGCTTCTCACCCTGAGGGGGATCGTAGATACCCACCAGCCGGCGCACCTGCCCTTCGTCTGCCGCCATACCCGCCAGGATTTCCTGCACCCGCTCCTGAATCTCCGGGATGTGCCCGGGATTACCACCACCCATCATGATCATTCCCTCGCCGGAGGCCATGGCATTGCCAAGGTCATCCATCAGGGAAGTGATACCGGCGTCGGCGGTAAATTTACGACCAAAAGCAGAGAGTTTCATGGCAGTTATCCGTTCAACAGGCAATTCAACAGGTAGCTAACAAGTTTAATCTGAGCCGGAACGGCTCAGCTATCGAGGGAAATACCGAGATTGCTGACGCCGTCGTTGGCGGCCTCGGCCTTGAGTTCGGCAATGAAGTCTTCCCGGGGCGTGCGCTGGCGCTTGAGGGCGAGCACGGTGTCACGCTGGAACAGCTTGTCTTCTTTGAGCAGGGGATGGTGCTCGAACATGCGGATCAGTTCATCGTCATCCATGCCCTCACCTTCGGACATTTCGACGAAGTCCATCACGGTCTTGGTGGCCAGCTGCGATGCTTCGGTTGCCCGGTGCTTGTTGGGGTTCAGGCGGTTGAGCAGGGCCTGCTCCAGCAACTGGCAGAAGTCGAAGGCCGGGTATACGCCGTAGGCATCGTACTCGTCGACATTCGGGCTAAGGGTTTCAAGCTTGCTCAGCAGCTGGGGGATGGCCGCTTCGGAGGCGTCTTTTTGCAGCATGCCCCAGGCAAGGTCGAGCAGCTGGCGCATTTTACCGCCGCTTTTCATACCTACTGCGTCTGCAAACAGTGCGTAGTTAGGGAAGGCCCGTTCGGCCAGGGTCAGCAGGAAGGCGCATTCGCGCCAGCCCTGCAGTTGTGAGACGGCTTTAAGAAACTGGTTGGCGTTCATGTCCTGGGCAGGGTCACGCCGGTCTGGCCAAGGTACTTGCCGCCGCGGTCTTTGTAGCTGGTTTCACAGATTTCGTCGGATTCGAAGAACAGCATCTGGGCCACACCTTCGTTGGCGTAGATTTTCGCCGGCAGGTTGGTGGTGTTGGAGAACTCCAGGGTCACCTGGCCTTCCCACTCCGGCTCCAGCGGGGTGACGTTCACGATGATGCCGCAGCGGGCGTAAGTGCTTTTGCCGAGGCAGATGGTGAGTACGCTTCTGGGGATGCGGAAGTATTCCACGGTACGCGCCAGGGCGAAGCTGTTCGGGGGGATGATGCAGACGTCGCCGGTGTAGTTGACGAAGCTGTTTTCATCGAAGTTTTTGGGGTCTACGGTGGCGCTGTGGACGTTGGTGAAGATTTTGAATTCGTTGCTGCAACGTACGTCGTAGCCGTAGCTTGAGGTGCCGTAGGAGATGACGCGGCCTTTTTCGTTTTCCCGAACTTGTCCGGCTTCGAAGGGTTCGATCATGCCGTGTTGTTCGGACATCCGGCGGATCCACTTGTCGGATTTGATGCTCATGGTGAATTCTCGTTTCCAGCTGGGAAAAATTGGGGAGTAGTTTACCTTGTCCCTTGGTGCCTGTCGAAGTGTTGGAATCTGGTTCTCGTAGCCTTCCCCCTTTGGTGCCCGGCAGGAGCAGGGATAGCTTTCCAAAAAACGCTACAAGCTCATCCCTGAGCGCTTCACTCCGGCCATCCGTGGCCTCCGAGATTTTTGGAAAGCTATCCCTGCCCCTGCCTTTCAAATCCCGGAGAAACCGCTGCTAACTGCTCATTCTTCAGGGCTCAAATACAGAAACACTGGAGATAGTCCCACCAAGATTACGCTCCCGGGTAGACAGCTCAGCACCCACCCTTCTCGCAATATCCAGATATCTTCTGGCGACTTCGGAATCCGGCTCAGCAACAACCGTGGGCGAGCCGCTGTCGGTTTGTTCGCGGATGGTCATGTGCAGGGGCAACTGGCCCAGCAAGGTGGTGTCGTATTCTTCCGCGATGCGTGCGCCGCCTTCGCAGCCGAACAGGTGTTCTTCGTGGCCGCAGTTGCTGCAGATGTGGACGCTCATGTTTTCGACGACGCCGATCACCGGGATGTCGATTTTGCGGAACATTTCGATGCCTTTTTTGCCGTCCAGCAGGGCGATGTCTTGCGGGGTGGTGACGATGACGGCGCCGGTTACCGGGACTTTCTGGCCGAGGGTGAGCTGGATGTCGCCGGTGCCCGGGGGCATGTCGACGATGAGGTAGTCGAGTTCATCCCACAGGGTTTGCTGGAGCAATTGCATAACGGCGCCGCTGACCATGGGGCCGCGCCAGGCCATGGGGGTTTTGTCGGTGGTGACGAAGGCCATGGAGTTGGCTTGCAGGCCGTGGGCTTTGATGGGTACGAAGTATTTGTTCTCTCGTACGTCCGGGCGCTGGCCTTCGGGGACGCCGAGCATCATGCCGATGCTGGGGCCGTAGATGTCGGCGTCGAGGATGCCCACTCTTGCGCCTTCGGCTTGCAGGGCCAGGGCGAGGTTGACCGCTGTGGTAGATTTGCCCACGCCTCCCTTGCCGGAGGCTACCGCGATGATGTTTTTCACGCCCGGCACGGCCGGGAGGTCTTTGTTGATTTTGCAGGCGTGGATTTTCTGGCCCACGTGGACTTCGGCGCTTTCAACGCCGGCGACAAATTCCAGGGCATTGGCGACGATCTGTTTCAGGCCGCCGGCGATGCCTTTTGAAGGGTATGGCAACTCGACCATCAGGGTGACTTTGCCCTGTTCGTCTGCGCTCAGGCTTTTTACCGCGCCCAGTTCGTAGAGGTCTTTGTTCAGGTACGGGTCCCGGTATTCTTTTACGGCGGCCTCAAGGGCCTGTTGGGATATCTGGGTCATCGGGTTCTCCGGAATAAGCACATAAGCTTGATTGCAGGTGAAAAATGATGGCTTGGAAGGTATCATCTGTGGCCGTTTCTGACCATACGGGGTCTTCACCTGGAGCAAGCGGTTGCCGATGCTCCTGGGCCCTGTTTGTCTTTCCAACCCGTATCAACATAAGGTTCGGACATCACCATGACGCAAGCGAGCAAGCAACAGCGCGATATTCTGGTTACCAGCGCCCTGCCCTACGCCAACGGGCCCATTCACCTGGGGCACCTGCTGGAATACATTCAGACCGACATCTGGGTGCGCTACCAGAACATGCGGGGCCACAACTGCTACTACGTTTGCGCCGACGATGCCCACGGTACCGCCATCATGCTGCGGGCCGAGCGTGAGGGCATTACCCCCGAAGAGTTGATTGACCGGATTCGCCAGGAGCATCAGGAAGATTTTGCCGGCTTCCACATCCGCTTCGACAATTACTACTCCACACACTCGGAGGAGAACCAGTATTTCTCCGAGTACATTTACCGCCAGATCCAGGAAAACGGGAATATTGCCACCCGCAAGATTACCCAGTTCTTCGATCCTGAAAAGGAAATGTTCCTGGCGGACCGGTTCATCAAGGGCACCTGCCCCAAGTGCAAGACAGATGACCAGTACGGCGATAACTGTGAGGCCTGTGGTGCCACCTATACCCCGGCGGAGCTGATCAACCCGCGCTCTGCGGTCTCCGGCGCTACGCCGGTGGAGAAGGAATCCGAGCACTATTTCTTCAAGCTGCCGGAGTTCCACGACTTCCTGAGCAAGTGGACCCGCAGTGGTGCCCTGCAGCCGCAGGTGGCCAACAAGCTGGCCGAGTGGCTGGATGCCGGCCTGCAGGAGTGGGACATCAGCCGTGATGCGCCTTATTTCGGCTTCGAGATTCCCGATGCCCCGGGCAAGTATTTCTATGTCTGGCTGGACGCGCCTATCGGTTACCTCGCCAGTTTCAAGAACCTGTGTAACCGCGAAGGCATCGATTTCGAGCATTTCTGGAAGAAAGATTCCACCGCCGAGGTGTACCACTTCATCGGCAAGGACATCATCAACTTCCACGCCCTGTTCTGGCCATCCATGCTGCACGATGCCGGTTTCCGTACCCCGACCGCTGTCTGGGCCCACGGCTTCGTGACGGTAAACGGCAAGAAGATGTCCAAGTCCCGCGGTACCTTCATCATGGCCCGCACCTACCTGGATCACCTGGATCCGGAATACCTGCGTTACTACTTCGCCGCCAAGCTGACCGGTGGCGTGGATGACATGGACCTGAACCTGGAAGACTTTGCCGCACGGGTGAACTCGGACCTGGTCGGCAAGGTGGTGAACATCGCCAGCCGCAGCGCCGGTTTCATTACCAAGCGCTTTGACGGCAAGCTAGGCAAGGTCACCGAGCAGGACAAACTGAAAGAGTTTATCGATGCCGGTGAGCAGATCGCCGAGTTCTACGAAGCCCGCGAATTCGGCCGCGCCATGCGCCGGATCATGGAGCTGGCAGACATTGCGAACCAGTATGTGAACGATGAGCAGCCCTGGGTAATTGCCAAGCAGGAAGGCCAGGACGACAACCTGCAGGCCATCTGCACCAACGCCCTGAATATGTTCCGCCTGCTGATGACTTACCTGGCACCGGTGCTGCCGAAGACCGCAGATGCCGCGCAGTCGTTCCTGAACTCCCGCCTGGACTGGAACAACCGCGCCGCCCTGCTGGAAAACCACGGTATCGACAAGTTCAAGCCGCTGATGAACCGGGTGGACATGGCCCAGATCGAGAAAATGCTGGACGCTTCGAAAGAAGAAATGCCGGCAGCCGTCGGTCAGCCCGCAGCGGCGCCGGCCGCAGACCTGGAACCTGTGGCTGAGGAAATCGAATTCCCCGACTTTGCCAAGGTGGACCTGCGGGTCGCCAAGATCGTCAAAGCCGAGCATGTTGAAGGCGCAGACAAGCTTCTTCGCCTGACACTTGATATAGGCCATGGCGAACGCAACGTGTTTGCTGGTATCAAGTCCGCCTACAAACCGGAAGACCTGGAAGGCCGTATGACCGTGATGGTGGCCAACCTGAAACCCCGGAAAATGAAGTTCGGCATGTCTGAAGGTATGGTTCTGGCCGCAGGCCCGGGTGGCAAGGAGATTTTCATCCTGTCCCCGGATTCCGGCGCCACACCCGGCATGCGGGTAATGTAAGCAGCAAGGCTGAGACGCTCCGATGACAGAGTATTTGCTGATACTGGTCAGCACCATTCTGGTGAACAACTTCGTGCTGGTGCAGTTTCTGGGACTGTGCCCCTTCATGGGGGTTTCCGGGAAACTGGAAACCGCCATGGGTATGTCGCTGGCCACCACGTTTGTGCTGACCCTGTCTTCGGTGTGCAGTTACCTGGCCTATACCTATCTGCTGGCACCGCTGGACCTGGCTTTCCTGAAAACCATCACCTTCATCCTGGTGATTGCGGTGGTGGTTCAGTTCACCGAAATGGTGGTGCGCAAAACCAGCCCCTTGCTGTACCGGGTACTCGGTATTTTTCTGCCGCTGATTACCACCAACTGCGCGGTTCTGGGCGTAGCCCTGCTTAACCTGAATAAAAACAACAACTTCGTTGAATCCGTACTGTACGGCTTTGGCGCAGCGGCCGGTTTCTCCCTGGTGCTGGTGCTGTTTGCGGCCATGCGCGAGCGGATTGCCGTGTCTGATGTACCGGTTGCCTTTCGTGGCGCCGCCATTGGTATGATTACCGCAGGTCTCATGTCGCTGGCGTTTCTGGGCTTTACCGGCCTGGTTACGGTCTGACGGAGCAGTTGTTTTATGTGGACAAGCTTTCTGATTGCCGTTGTGGTTCTGCTGGCACTGGCGCTGGTCTTTGGCGGGTTGCTGGGGTTTGCCGCTGAGCGGTTCAGGGTTGAAGGCAATCCGCTGGTAGACCAGATCGATTCACTTCTGCCGCAGACCCAGTGCGGCCAGTGCGGCTTCCCCGGTTGCCGCCCCTACGCCGAGGCCATCGCCCACGGCGAAGCCATCAACAAGTGCCCGCCAGGCGGTGAAAGCACCATCAAGGCCCTGGCAGACCTGCTGGACGTAGAGCCCCAGCCCCTGGACGCCGAACACGGCATTGAACAGGCCAAGCGTGTCGCAGTCATTCGTGAAGATGAATGCATCGGCTGCACCAAGTGTATCCAGGCCTGCCCGGTAGACGCCATTCTCGGCGCCGCCAAGCATATGCACACCGTCATCGAAAGCGAATGCACCGGTTGCGACCTGTGCGTAGAGCCCTGCCCCGTTGACTGCATCGACATGGTCACCCTGGAGCCGGATATCCGCACCTGGACCTGGACACCACCGAAGCCCAACCTGATTGCCACGGACCGCCAGGGAGCCAGCACCTGATGACTCAGCTGTGGAATTTCGCCGGTGGCATTCATCCGCCGGAAAACAAGCACAAGTCCACCACCCGCCCCATTCAGCAAGCAGGCATTCCTGAGCGCCTGGTTCTGCCCCTGCAGCAGCACATCGGGGAGCCTGCAGAAGTGGTCGTCAACGTTGGCGACCGGGTACTCAAAGGCCACGTTTTGGCCGATGTTACTTCAGGCATGGGCGTACCGGTACACGCCCCTACCTCCGGCACCATTGAAGCCGTCGAGCAGCTGCCGGTGCCACACCCATCTGGTATGGCCGACTGGTGCGTGGTTCTGAAGCCTGATGGCGAAGACCGGTGGACAGAGCTGTCCCCGATTTCCGACTACAAGCTGATGGACCGGGAACAGGTTCTGCAGATCATCCGAAATGCCGGCATTGCCGGTATGGGTGGCGCAGGCTTCCCCACCGACATCAAGCTGCGTCCGCCAAGGGACCGCAAGGTTGAAACCCTCATCCTGAACGGTGCCGAATGCGAGCCCTACATCACCGCCGACGACATGACCATGCGCGAGCATGCCGCCGAAGTGGTGTCCGGCATGCAGGTAATGGCCTGGATTCTTCGCCCTGCCCGCTGCGTGATCGGCATTGAAGACAACAAACCTGACGCCATTGCCGCCATGCAGGCAGCGGTTCAGGGCACACAAATCGAAATTGCGGTGATCCCCACCAAGTATCCTTCCGGTGGTGAAAAGCAACTGATCGAAATCCTGACCGGCCTGGAAGTACCCAGTGGCGGCATTCCTGCAGATGTCGGCGTGATGTGCCAGAACATCGGTACCTCGCTGGCTGTCTCCAGGGCGGTTTTTGAAGGCAAACCCCTGATTTCCCGCGTGGTCACCCTGACCGGTGAAGCACTGCAACAGCCCGGCAACGTAGAAGCGCTGATCGGCACACCCATAAGTTATCTGCTGGCACAGGCCGGGCTGCGGCCGGAACAGCTCAACCGCCTGGTGCTGGGCGGGCCCATGATGGGCTACACCCTGCACTCAGATGACGTGCCGGTAGTAAAAACGTCCAACTGCGTGATTGCAGCAACTGCCGGGGAACTTCCAGCTCCACCTCCGGAACAACCCTGTATCCGCTGCGGCCAGTGTGCGCTGGCTTGCCCCATGGAGTTGTTGCCACAACAACTGTTCTGGTACGCCAAGGCCGCCGAGTTCGAGAAAGCCGAGCACCTGAACCTGTTCGATTGTATCGAGTGCGGCGCCTGCTCCTACGTGTGCCCGAGTTCAATCCCGCTGGTGCAGTATTACCGGTACGCCAAGGGCGAAATCCGCCAGCAGCGTGCGGAGCAGCTGAAATCCGACCATGCCCGGGAGCGTTTCGAAGCCCGCCAGGCCCGCCTTGAGCGGGAGCAGCAAGAGAAGGAACAGCGCCGCAAGGAACGGGCCAAGGCCGCCGCTGAAGCCCAGGCAAAGAAACAGGCTGAAGCAGAACAGGCGGCACAGCAGGGCGAAGCCGTGGACGACCGTGCTGCCAAGGCCGCCCTGGTGCAGCAGGCGCTGGAGCGGAAAAAGGCGAAGGCAGCCAAAACCGCAGAAGCGGCTGCAGCTACGCCTGCACCGTCTCAAGAGACTGCATCACCCGACACTACAGGGGAAGACCAGGCGCTGCCGGATATCGAGGCACTGGAGAAGCAGCTTATGCAGGCTCAGGGCAAGCTCGATACCATGCAAGGCATGCTGGAAGAAGCGCGGGCCCAGCAGGCCGACAACGTGGACAAACTGGAGCGGGCCGTGGCCAAGAACCACGACCGGGTACAGCGAGCCGAACAGGCCCTGGCTGATGCCCGAAACGTTCTCGCTGAGCAAACCGGCTCCGCGGCATCCGAATAACCCATTGCAGGCTTATTGTTCATGGCATTAGTTCAACAGTCGTCACCCCATGCCCACAACGCCCGCCCTACGTCACGGGTCATGCTCTGGGTCATTCTTGCCGCCCTGCCAGGCCTGCTGGCCGAGACCCTGTTTTTCGGCTGGGGTAACCTGATCAATGTGGTGTGGTGTATCGCACTGGCACTGGCGACCGAAGCCGCCATTCTGAAACTCCGCAGTAAGCCGGTGGCGTTTTTCCTGAAAGACAATACCGCGGCGGTAACCGGCTTGCTGCTGGGCCTGTCCCTGCCGCAGTTTGCTCCCTGGTGGGTCTCCGGCATTGCGGTGATTACCGCCATCGTGGTGGCCAAGCAGCTATACGGCGGGCTCGGCTCCAACCCGTTCAATCCGGCCATGGTCGGCTATGCCCTGGTGCTTATTTCCTTCCCGGTGGCCATGACCACCAACTGGGCACAGGCGGCGACCCTTTGGGGCGGTGCTCCCGGATTCGGCGAAACACTCAGCAGCATTTTCTCCGCCAGTCAGACAACGGTCGACGGCTGGACCATGGCCACTCCGCTGGATGAGTACAAGCACAAGATTGCCAGCCACACCGCCACTGAAGTGCTGCAGCACCCGACATTTGGTGAGCAAATAGCTGCAGGCTGGGAATGGGTCAACCTGGCCTTCCTGGCTGGTGGCCTGCTGCTGATCGGCCTGAAGATCATCACCTGGCATATTCCCGTGGCGTTTCTGGCGGGTATCGCCCTGATGAGTTTGGCCTTTGGCAGCAACCCGGACCAATACGCGCCCCTGCAACTGCACCTGCTGGCCGGCGGCACCATGCTGGGTGCCTTCTTTATCGCAACCGACCCGGTATCGGCGGCAACCAGCCACCAGGGCAAGCTGATTTATGGCGCCGGCATCGGGGTGCTCATCTACCTGATTCGCAGTTGGGGTAACTACCCGGACGCCGTCGCCTTCAGCGTACTGCTGATGAATTTTGCCGTTCCGTTTATCGATCATTACACGCCGCCCAGAACCTACGGCCACCACAAGCCCCGGCGCGGCCTGCCGGGCAGGAACGGAGGCTGACCATGAGCACACTGACCACCTCCATCCGTCGCAGCGCTATCGGCCTTGGCCTGTTTGCCGTACTGACCGGAGGCACCATTGCGCTGACCCAGGGCCTCACCAAAGACCGGATTGCCGAGCAGGCCGCCCGGGCCGAGGCAAAAGCCCTGTTCGAGATTATTCCGGAGAGCCGCCACAACAACGACCTGCTGAACAGCGCAGTTGCCCTGCCGGCTGACGAGAGAGCCCCGGAAGCCGGGCCGGTACTGGCATGGGTAGCCCGGCAGGATGGCCGCCCGGTGGGCCTGATCTTTCCGGCAGTGGCTCCCGATGGCTATTCCGGTAACATCCACCTGCTGGTGGGCGTGGACCTGGACGGCACGGTACTGGGCGTTCGGGTAACCAGCCACCGGGAAACACCGGGGCTGGGCGATCGTATCGAAACCCGAAAATCAGACTGGGTTTATGATTTCAATGGCCGCTCCCTGAACAATCCCAAGCCCCGGGAGTGGAACGTAAAGAAGAACGGTGGCGTATTTGACCAGTTCACAGGAGCCACCATCACGCCGCGCGCGGTGGTGAAAGCCGTCCAGAAAACGCTGGTGTATTTCCGCAAACACCGGGCCGATATCCGCGAGGCCATTGCCGCCCATCCGCTGTCTGAGGAGCACTCCTGACATGGCTACCAAAACCAACAGAGATATCATCAAAGACGGGCTGTGGCACAACAACCCGGCGCTGGTTCAGGTGTTAGGCCTGTGCCCCCTGCTGGCGGTGACCAGTACCGTGGTCAACGCCATCGGTCTGGGCATTGCCACCCTGCTGGTGCTGGTTGGTTCCAACCTGTCCGTCTCGGTGATCCGGAACTTTGTCAGTGAGTCCGTCCGGTTGCCGGCCTTCGTGATGATCATCGCCTCGTTTGTGACCTGTGCAGAACTGCTGATGCAGGCTTTCACTTACGAACTGTACGAAATTCTCGGCATCTTCATCCCGCTGATCGTTACCAACTGCGCCATTCTCGGCCGCGCCGATGCCTTTGCCTCCAAGAACCCACCGCTGCCGGCCATCCTGGATGGTGCCATGATGGGCCTCGGCTTCCTGGCGGTCCTGGTTGTGCTCGGCGGTATGCGGGAACTGCTCGGCCAGGGCACCCTGTTTGCCGACATGCACCTGCTGCTGGGGCCCATGGCAGCCGATTGGGTAGTACGGCCCTTCGACCAGTATCCGGATATGCTGTTTATGGTGCTGCCGCCCGGCGCTTTCGTAGGCCTTGGCCTGCTGATCGCGTTGAAGAACGGCATCGACAATTACCTGAGCGAACGCCGGAAAGCGGCAGAGCCGGTGGCCGCCACCGCAGGCAGCAAACGGGTCCGGGTAACCGGCAACATTTCCTGAAGCTGATTTCGTCTTCCTATGAACAAACAGAAACGCATCGAGATATTTACCCGCCTGCGGGACGCCAACCCCAACCCGACCACGGAGCTTAACTACAGCAATCCGTTCGAGTTGCTGATTGCCGTGATCCTGTCGGCGCAGGCCACCGATGTGGGTGTCAACAAAGCCACCGACAAGCTGTTCCCGATAGCCAACACCCCGGAAGCTATCTATGCGTTGGGCGTGGACGGTCTGAAGGAGTACATCAAGACCATCGGTCTGTTTAACAGCAAGGCCGAGAACGTCATCAAAACCTGCAAGATCCTGATGGAACAGCACGGCAGTGTGGTGCCGGATAACCGCGAGGCCCTGGAAGCCCTGCCCGGAGTCGGCCGAAAAACCGCCAACGTGGTACTGAATACCGCTTTCCGTCAGCCCGCCATGGCGGTAGATACCCACATTTTCCGGGTGTCCAACCGTACCGGCATTGCGCCTGGCAAGAACGTACTGGAGGTGGAAAAGCGGCTGATGCGACTGGTGCCCAGGGAATTCCTGATGGACGCCCATCACTGGCTGATACTGCACGGCCGCTACACCTGTACCGCCCGCAAGCCCAAATGTGGTGCCTGTATTATCGAAGACCTTTGCGAATTCAAGCAAAAGCGGGACTACCAGTAACCAATACTCGCGTCCCTTCAGGCACAAAAAAGCCGGCATTCGCCGGCTTTTTCATCACTCTTCCCAGAAACTCAGTTCTGGCCGAGCATTTTGTTTTTCAGGTCTTTCTGGGCAGGCTTATCAGACAGCCAGATACCAAACAGGGCTTTCTTGAACTCCAGGTCACCTACGGTGTCTTTCTGCTCGCCGTTCTTCAGCACGTGCACACCTTCTCCCGGCGCATAGACCAGGTCAAAGACGTCGCCTTCCTTGATTTCTTCCTGGAACACGGACATGAACTGGTCGACATCAGACTGGATGGCTGACAGGTCACCGTCGGTGGATGACTTGAAGCCGTCCATGGTGGCTTCGGTCATGCGCTCGCTGGTGATCATGCCGGAGGTGATATGCAGGGTGATTGCCTGGGGCTCGTCGGCGTTAATAACTGCCTGCCCGTCACTGACTTTCTCGGCAACGTACAAGCCACCAACGTACAGATCCATGAACCACTTGGAGCGGGTACCTGCACCGTTCAGTTGCAGTTCCTGGCCCATGGCGGAATAGGTGTCCGGAACATCCACACCGCTTACGGTCAGGGCGTGGGCAGGGGTGGCCAGGGCGCCGGCGAGAATCAGAGATGCAAAACCTGCTGTAAGAGTCTTCTTCATAGTCCTTTCCTTCCTTAAGATCGTTATTATTGAATGCTTCATTCGCACCGGGTCGACACCCGAATTCCGCCCGGTGGCCCATTCTAACAACGAAGTTCCGGTGGCATTTACCACCTGGTTCTCATTTGATGCCACATTAAACAAAAAAGCCGGCCATGTGACCATGACCGACTTGCCTGTGTAGTGCGTCAGATGTGTTAGTTAAACAGCAGATTACCTGACAGACCGTCCTTCTCCAGGATTTCCCGCAAGCGACGCAGGGCTTCTACCTGAATCTGCCGTACCCGTTCGCGGGTCAGGCCAATCTCCTGCCCCACCTCTTCCAGGGTACTGATGGGATAACCCCGCAAACCGAAACGGCGAGACAACACTTCCTGTTGCTTGTCACTCAGCTGGTCTATCCACTTTTCCAGGCTGGAGCAGATATCGTCATCCTGCAGCACATCGGCGGGATCAGACGCACCTTCATCGGCCACGGTGTCCATCAGGGACTTGTCACTCCCCACACCGATAGGCGTATCCATGGAGGCCACCCGTTCGTTCAGCCCCAGCATACGCTTTACGTCTGCGACCGGCTTATCCACCATCCGGGCAATCTCTTCCGCCGTTGGCTCATGGTCCAGCTTCTGGGTGAGCTCCCGGGCCGCACGCAGGTACAGGTTCAGTTCCTTGACCACGTGAATCGGCAAACGGATGGTGCGGGTCTGGTTCATGATCGCCCGCTCGATGGTCTGGCGGATCCACCAGGTGGCGTAGGTAGAGAACCGGAAGCCCCGCTCCGGGTCGAACTTCTCGACCGCACGAATCAGGCCCAGGTTACCTTCTTCGATCAGATCCAACAGAGTGAGCCCGCGGTTCACGTAACGCCGGGCAATCTTGACCACCAGCCGAAGGTTGCTTTCAATCATGCGCTTGCGACCAGCCTCTTCGCCCTTACGGGCCAGGCGCGCAAAGTACACTTCTTCTTCAGGTGTCAGTAAGGGAGAGAAACCGATTTCGTTAAGGTATAACTGGGTGGCATCCAGCTGCTTTGCGCTGGTGAAGTATTTGCCCTGGGCCGGAATATCCTCTTCGGTTTCCGCCACCGGGTCTTCAGCCGTGGCCTTATCAGGCTTGTCCTCGGCCAAGATATGATCGTCTGCGTCGTCCATCTCTGCAACGCGATCAATGATGATGTCTTCTTGCTCTGCTGACATTACGTTACCCCGCCTCTCAATAATCCTGTTTTCGCCCGATACTTCTTGTTATTGCGGGCTTTCAATGTTGGTTTTCTTCAGGACAGTTGCTTGTTGGCTGGCAATCACCGTTGCCATTCTTGTTCTTGTCTTGTGCGGTATCAGTCAGGACGTCGGGTAATCAACGAGGGAACTTCCGGCTCCCCTGATTTATCGTCTGGGCAGGTATCGGGACGGGTCTACCGGATTGCCATTCTTGCGAATCTCGAAGTGCAACATCGGCTTGTCTGTCCCTGTACTTCCCAGCTCGGCGATTACCTGTCCGGCTTTAACATCCTCCCCTTCCTGCACCAGAATCTTGCGGTTGTGTGCGTAGGCGCTCAGATAATGTTCGTTGTGATTCACAATAATCAGGTTACCGTAACCAAGCAACCCGCTTCCCGCGTAAACCACATTTCCATTAGCTGCAGCCTTCACAGCATCCCCGGGTTTTCCGGCAATATCAATACCTTTATTGACTTTTCCAGATGTGGAATATGTTGCAATAACAGTGCCACCGTGCGGCCAGTGCCATCGCACATTGGCCACCGTCTGACTGCTGCCGGAAGCCGAACCGGCCGGGCGGGTAGTTCGGGTGGAAGGAGGCGTTGTCGCCTTCGGGCGCTGGGTTACCGCCTTGGGGCGCGGGGCGGGAGCAGTGCTGCGCGGGGCAGATGCCGTTCTGGTGCTTTCGGGAATCCGGCCTTTCTTGTCCAGTCGCAGCACCTGGCCCACCTGCAGGTTCCAGGGCGGCGCCAGGCCATTGGCATTGCCCAGCTCGCGGTAGTCCCGGCCATAACGCCATGCAATCCGGTACAGGTTCTCGCCCTTCTTGACCACATGGGTACCCCAGTAAACCGGGGGGTTGTACAGATTGTCCTGATAGATGGCGTTCGTGTTACAGCCGGATAGGGGCAACAGGAGGGCGAGCAGGAGCAAGGCGGCTGCTCGCGTCAGGCGACCGGGGCGCCTGCAACACGGGGTTCCTGTCAGGGCCGAAGCCCTGACACGGAATGCTGCTTGATGGCGCCCGCTAAAGAGAGTCACGTATAAAAAATGCCTGATTATGATAAAACCGTATAAGAAACCATCCGTCCAGGATGCAACTTCTCATGTTTCAGGACTAACTTGTTAATATATTGCACAATTCACAATCGAATCCAAGTTACCCGGCACACAGGATTGTTACCTTCTGAAACAATCAAATTGTGCGCCAGGTAACACTTTTCCCGGTTTACTAACCGGCCTTACCCTGCCTTTGAGCAGAGAAACGTCCTGCATACTCCAGGGCCAGCACCAGCACCAACCCAGCCAGGGCCATCATCACTGCAACGACAACCTGCGGATCCTGCCCGGTTAAAGCGGCCCAGCTGTCCGGTGTAACCGGGGCCTGGCTCAAGGGTACCTCCTGGCCTTTGCTATTGGTGCGCCAGCTCAGGGTTTGCTGCCAGGGCCATACCTTGCTCAGGGCACCGATCATAAAACCGGTCAGCAGCGCCAGCACCGTGTCGTGGAAATGCCGGAATGCCAGGGTGGTCAGCCGGGCCACAGACAACAGCCCGGTCAGACAACCCAGCAGGAACAGCCCCAGGTGGGCCACCTCGAATGACTTTATGGCGGCCAGTACCGGCGAGTACATACCGATAATCACCAGCAAAAAACTGCCGGATATGCCGGGCAGGATCATCGCACAGATGGCCAGGGCCCCGGCTCCGAAAAATGCCAGCTGTGAGGGTGCCACTTCACTGGCCGGCAGCGTGGTTACCCACCAGGCAAACACAATTCCAGCACAGAGAGGCAGCAGCAGGAACGGCGAAAAACGACGGACCTGGCGCCCCACGTGCCATACCGAGGCAACGATCAGGCCGAAGAAAAAGCTCCAGATCAGGATCGGATGGCTGTCCAGCAGCCAGGTAATCAGCGAAGCCAGGCTGGCCACACTGGCAACCACACCAGCCAGCAGGGTCACCAGGAAAGTGCCGTCAATGGCTTGCCAGAAGCCGCGGATGTCACCTTTCAGAAACTGGCGCACGAACGCGACCGGGGCCGCACTGATGGCCTCCAGCAACCGGAAGTAAATGCCGGTAATAAACGCGATGGTGCCCCCGGAAACCCCCGGAACAATATCCGCCGCGCCCATCGCCATGCCCCTTAAAAACACAGCCACCGGATGGTGGCTGCGATTCACCGATGAGTCCGGGCTATGCTCCATTAACGAACCACTCCGCCAAGCAGGGGCACAAACCGCACCGGTTCCAGCTCGCGGCGCTCGAAACTGTCGCCCCTTCGGATGATCTCGACCAACACCTGATTCTCCTCTCCTACCGGTGCGATCAGCACACCACCATCGGCCAGCTGATCCAGTAATTCCCGGGGCACCTCTACCGGCGCCGCCGTCACAATAATGCCCTCAAACGGACCTTTTTCAGGCCAGCCCATGCCACCGTCGGCATGTTTGAGCATCGCATTACGAATGTTCAGTTGCCGCAAACGCTCCCTGGCCCGATCCTGCAGCGGCTTGATACGCTCCACGCTGAAGATTTCACGGAACGCCTGGGACAACACCGCGGTCTGGTAACCGGACCCGGTTCCCAATTCCAGCACACGCTCCGGTTCGTGGGCCAGTAACAATTCCGTCATCCGGGCGACGATATAGGGTTGCGACAGGGTCTGCCCGTAACCGATGGGCAATGACGTGTCTTCGTAGGCACGGTGTGACAGTGCCTCGTCCAGAAAGATATGCCGGGGAACCTGGCCGATAATCTCCAGCACCCGGTCCGACTCGATACCCGCTTCCCGCAATCGCTGCACCAGGCGCAAACGGGTGCGCCGCGAGGTCATGCCGATGCCTTCAAGCGGGGCATTCATTGCGACACCTCCCCGAAGTCCTCAAGGTCATCGACCCAGTCTTGCAGTCGGGTCATTGCCTCGTGTCGGGTCATGTCGATGTGTACGGGGGTGACCGAAACAAAGCCGTTCTGAACCGCGTGGAAATCCGTGCCCGGGCCGGCATCGCCACCGCCACCGGCGGCACCGATCCAGTAACGGCGCTTGCCTCTCGGGCAGGTTACCGGCACAACACCCTCGGCCCGGTCACGATGCCCAAGCCGGGTCACCTGGATACCAGCCAGCTCACTCCAGGGCAGGTCCGGTACATTCACATTGAGAATCGAGCGGGGGCCCAGGGCCAGGTATCGCTTGTGTTCCAGCAGCAGCCGAACCACCCGCGCGGCGGTTTCATAATGGAAGTGGCCGTTATTAACCAGGGACACTGCAATAGCGGGCAGGCCAAGGTGACGGCCTTCTGTAGCCGCGGCCACCGTGCCGGAATAGATAATGTCGTCGCCCAGGTTGGCGTGGGTATTGATACCGGAAACCACCCGGTCAAACGGCTTGTCGAAAAGACCGTTAACGGCCAGGTGAACGCAGTCGGTGGGTGTGCCATCTACCGACCAGAAGCCACTGGGGTGCTTTTCTACCGTCAGGGGCCGGCTCAGGGTCAGGGAATTGCTGGCCCCGCTGTGATCACGGTCCGGGGCAACTACGGCAAGTTCGCCCAGCCCCTGCAACCCTTCGAACAGGGCCATCAGGCCAGGCGAATGCACGCCATCATCATTCGACAACAGAATACGCACAGTGTTCTCCGCTAGCTTTCTTAGTATTTATTATCCCGGCTGAGGCTCATGTCCTGCAGCTCGAATACATCGGCCAGTACCGTGGTGGCGTACTGGCCCGGTGGCAAGGCGAACTGTAACCGCAGGGTATTATCGTCCTGCCATTGCCACTGAAACTTGTCCGGGCGCGTAACCAGCGCCCGGCGCTCGGGCTTCATACGGGTACTCAGAAACAGTCGTTCGAATTCCGGATGGCCCGCCACTACGGAACGCTCAAGCTGCTCCTGCTCACCGGTCGCCGTAGTGCCGCCATCACCCCACAAGGGGCCTGTCGGGCTGCCATGGGCCTCCGGTTCGCCGGCCATGGCCTCAAACCAGTTCCCGGCCTCTACCCTTGCGGCCAGCACCTCGTTGAACAGCCACGAACGTGCCGCCGAAAAGTACAATACGTTTTTCGAACCACTTCCGCCACCACGATGACGACCGCCTTTCTTCCGGTTCAGACGGGAAACATCAAGATTCACCGCCCGCTCCAGGTTGCCGCCCTGAAAACCGAAGCGCTGGGGCCCGAAATAATTCGGCGCACCCCGCTCCGCAAGCAACGCCAACGCAGCCTCCATTGCCGGCCTGTCGCCCTGAACCTCGCGCAACACCAGCTCGAACCCGTTGGCCTGGTGTTCGCCCCGGCGCAGCTTGCGGGCGTGGCGACGCCAGTTCAGAACCCGCCAGCGCTCGCCAATAGCACTGAGCAATTCCGCATCAGAGGCTTCCCGCCCCGGGCAGTAAAGACTGAACCACTGCGACGTTACCGCATGACGATCCTTCAACCCGCAAAAGCCCACTTCGAAAGCCTTGCAGCCAGCCAGCTGGGCCAGCTCCCGGGCCACGAACTCGGTATTGTCCCCGGACTTTTCCAGCCGCACACAGAGATGCTCACCGGCACCTTCGGCACCACCGGCCAGGCCTTCGACCTCCGGCCACAAAGACTCGGTTACCCGGAAATCTTCAGGGGACACCTTCAACCGGGCAGAACCCACCCGCTGCCCGGAAGAAACCGGCCACTCCAGCCGCCAACGTGGCTCTACCGAAGCATCCGTCACAGGCTGACCGCCTCAAGCAGGCACACCGCCTGGCAAGCAATCCCCTCACTCCGGCCGGTGAACCCCAGCTTTTCGGTGGTGGTGGCCTTAACACTGACCCGATTAACCGGCACCCCCAGGTCCTCGGAAATATTCATTCGCATCGCCTCCACATGAGGTGCCATCTTCGGCGCCTGGGCAATAATCGTGGTATCCACATTCACCACAGCAAAGCCTTCCTCCAATACCCGCTGCATCACCCGACGCAACAGATCCCGGCTATCGGCCCCCGCCCACTCGTCGCTGGTGTCCGGAAAAAAATGCCCGATGTCACCCAGCGCCACCGCACCGAGCAGGGCATCCGCCAGTGCATGCAACAGCACATCGCCATCCGAATGGGCTTTCAGGCCATGACTATGGGGAATTTCAACACCACCCAGAATGACAGAACTGCCCTCACCAAAGGCATGGACATCAAAGCCCTGACCAATGCGCATCATCGTCTCCGAGAAAAACAGAAATAAACAAGAGGCGGGAAAACCCTACAGCCGACCCAGAATAAACTCGGCCAGCGCAAGGTCCGACGGCACCGTAACCTTCAAGTTATCCGGCCGCCCTTCCACCAGAACAGGCATCTTACCGGAAAACTCCATCGCAGAGGACTCATCGGTAACCCCGTGACCACTTTCCAGACAGGATTCAAGAGCGGCCCTGAGCGCACCAAACCGAAACATCTGCGGCGTCAACGCCCGCCACAACCGACTCCGATCCACCGTCTGCGCCACCTCTGGCGGAATGCCGTCATCCACCAGCTTCAAAGTATCCGCCACCGGCGCCGCCAGCAGTCCGCCAACCGGGTGCTCAGAAAGGGTATCAATCAGATTGGAAAGATCATCGGCATGCAAACAAGGCCGCGCCGCATCGTGCACCAGCACCCAATCCGACTCATCCGCCTGCTCCGCCAGCGCATGCAACGCCGAAAGCACCGAATCCGCCCGTTCCTTGCCACCAGTACAGGTCTGGATACGATCGTTTCTGGAGGATTCACTATCCGGCCACCAGTGATCCGCCGGGTTCAACGGCACCATGCAGCCCTTGAACGGCGCGTTATCCAGTAAACGGGAGAGGGTAATATCTAGGATAAAGCGGTTATTGATCTTGAGGTACTGCTTGGGACATTCAGCTTTCATGCGCTGGCCGATGCCGGCGGCAGGAACAACAAGCCAAAGAGATGGTTTATACATGATCGCACGCACAATGTTTGGAGAAGTGACGGGGGTGTCCTTTCCGGGAATGTCTGTGGCCAGGGATGGCCACAGTCAAGCGCACATGGATGTGCTTGTAGCGTTTCCCGGAAAGGACACCCCCGGCGCTTCTAACTCCAGAACTAATTCTCGACGACCAGAAAGAATGTCTCGTCTTCGCGAATTAGCCCGAGATTCATGCGGGCACGCTCTTCCACCGCCCCCTGCTCGTTACGAAGATTCCGCACCTCCGCATAAAGCCGGTCATTACGCCCCGCCAACCCGGCATTCTCCGCCCGCTGCTCAGCAATCGCCTTCTCCAACGACCAAACCTGCGCAAAGCTACCCTCCCCGACCCACAGGCGAACCTGCAGCAGGAGAATCAGCACTACCAGAATGGCCCAAAGCGTTTTCATGCCAAATCAGCTCAGAAAATAACCAGATTTATCGAAAGAGTCGAAGGTCAAGTATAGACCTTATAGTAGATTAGCAACAAATTCTTGTAAGTCACTGTACAAAAAGGCCATCGTGTCCGAATTTTCATCCGGAACGCGATGGCCTTAACATTTTGTTACTTACCAGCGCGCGCTGGCAGACTCAAAAATGTCGCGGGTCTTAACCCTGACCCTTGATCTCGCTCAGGCCACGGTAAGGTGCCTTACCTTCCAGCGCCTCTTCAATACGCAGCAGCTGGTTGTACTTGGCAACCCGGTCTGAGCGGCACAGAGAACCGGTCTTGATCTGGCCGGCACAGGTCGCAACCGCCAGGTCAGCAATGGTGGTGTCTTCCGTTTCACCGGAACGGTGAGAAATCACCGCCGTGTAGCCGGCGTCCTGAGCCATCTTGATGGCATCCAGAGTTTCAGACAGGCTACCGATCTGGTTGAACTTGATCAGGATGGAGTTACCAACGCCCTTCTCGATGCCCTGCTTCAGGATCTTGGTGTTGGTGACAAACAGATCATCACCAACCAGCTGCACCTTGCTGCCCAGCTTGTCAGTCAGGATCTTCCAGCCATCCCAATCGCTTTCGTCCATGCCATCCTCGATGGACACAATCGGATAACGCTCACACAGGCCTGCCAGGTAATCGGCGAAGCCTTCGGAATCAAAGCTCTTGCCTTCACCAGACAGCTGATACTGACCGTCTTTGTAGAACTCGGAAGAGGCACAATCCAGCGCCAGGGTTACGTCTTTGCCCAGTTCATAGCCAGCGTCTTCAACAGCTTGCTTGATCGCAGCCAGGGCCGCTTCATTGGACGGCAGGTTCGGCGCAAAACCACCCTCGTCGCCCACCGCTGTGTTCAGGCCCTGAGACTTCAACACTTTCTTCAAGCTGTGGAAGATCTCGGCGCCGACACGCAGAGCCTCTGCAAAGCTCTTCACAGCAACCGGCTGAACCATGAACTCCTGGATGTCCACGTTGTTATCCGCGTGCTCACCACCGTTCAGAATGTTCATCATCGGTACCGGCATGGAGAATTCGCCGGGAGTGCCGTTGATGTCAGCAATGTGCGCATACAGCGGCTTCTTCAGAGAAACAGCAGCCGCCTTGGCCGCTGCAAGGGAGACTGCCAGAATGGCGTTGGCGCCCAGGTTGGCCTTGTTCTCGGTGCCGTCCAGATCCAGCATAATCTGGTCCAGACCACGCTGATCCGCAGAATCTTTACCGACCAATGCATCACGAATCTTGCTGTTTACCGCATCAACCGCTTTCAGGACGCCCTTACCCAGATAACGAGAAGCATCACCATCACGCAGTTCCAATGCCTCACGGGAACCGGTGGAAGCACCAGAAGGCGCACAAGCGGTACCAATGGTGCCGTCTTCCAGAATAACATCGGCTTCAACGGTAGGGTTGCCGCGGGAATCCAGAACCTCACGGGCTTTGATGTTGGCAATCTTGGTCATTCCAGTGAATCTCCGTTTGTTCAATATCTTAAAGGTTATAAATTAGTTAGATCGAGAGCGGGCGGGGATGGCTTTATGAAACTGTGCGGAGCCATGGATGGCGGAGCCCAAGCGTCACATGGACGTGCCGCAAGGAGCGTGTTTCATAAAGCCATCCCCCACCTGCTCGTACTCCCGAACAGGACTAAAACGAACACCGCCAATCAGGCGGTGTCGATAGGTTTAAAACTTTTTACCAGGTCATCCACAGCTTTCACCCGCTGCAGGAACGGCTCCAGCTGGCTCAGGCGCAGGGCGCAGGGGCCGTCACACATAGCCTTGTCCGGGTCAGGATGGGCTTCCAGGAACAAACCTGCCAGGCCCTGGGACATACCAGCCAGCGCCAGGTCGGTCACCTGGGCGCGTCGGCCACCGGCCGAGTCGGCACGGCCACCAGGCATCTGCAGGGAGTGGGTGACGTCAAAGAACACCGGCACGTTCATCTGCTTCATGATGCCGAAGCCCAGCATGTCGACCACCAGGTTGTTGTAGCCGAAGCTGCTGCCGCGCTCGCACAGGATAACCTGGTCGTTGCCGGCTTCTTCGCACTTGGTGATGATGTGCTTCATTTCCTGGGGAGCCAAGAACTGGGCTTTCTTGATGTTGATGACCGCACCGGTCTTGGCCATGGCCACCACCAGGTCGGTCTGACGGCTCAGGAATGCCGGCAACTGGATGATGTCGCAGACTTCAGCTGCAGGCGCCGCCTGCTCCGGTTCGTGCACGTCAGAGATGATGGGCACGCCGAATTTGCTTTTGATGTCTGCCAGGATCTGCAGCCCCTTCTCGAGGCCGGGGCCCCGGAAGGAGTTGATGGACGAGCGGTTGGCCTTGTCGAAGGAGGCTTTGAACACGTAAGGGATGCCGAGCCTGTTGCAGACATCCACGTACTTTTCGGCCACTTCAAACGCCAGTTCCCTGGACTCGAGTACGTTCATGCCGCCGAACAGCACAAAGGGCTTGTCGTTGGCGATTTCGATTCCCGAGACGTTCAGGTTGCTGCGGGCCATGCTCAGGATCCCTTTTTGTTGGCCAGTGCTGCCTCAACAAAGCCCTTGAACAGCGGGTGGCCGTCGCGGGGTGTCGAGGTGAATTCCGGGTGGAACTGGCACGCCACGAACCACGGATGTTCCGGCGCTTCCACCACTTCAACCAGTTTGCCGTCAGCGGAGCGGCCGGAGATGATCAGGCCAGCCTCTTCCAGTTTTGGCAGGAAGTGGTTGTTGACTTCGTAACGGTGGCGATGACGTTCGCGAATGGTTTTCTTGCCGTAGCAGGCGGCGATGCTGGAGCCGTCCGTCAGTACGCAATCCTGGGCGCCAAGGCGCATGGTGCCGCCAAGGTCAGACGCTTCGGTGCGTGCTTCGGTAGCACCACTGGCGTCGAGCCACTCGGTAATCAGGCCGACGACCGGCTCCGGGGTGTGCTCACGGAACTCGGTGCTATGGGCGTCTTTCAGGCCGGCCACGTTACGGGCGTATTCGATAACCGCCACCTGCATACCCAGACAGATGCCCAGATACGGAACCTTGTTCTCACGGGCATACTGAACCGTGCGGATCTTGCCTTCCACGCCACGCTCACCAAAGCCACCGGGCACCAGGATTGCATCAGCAGATTCCAGCACGGCGGTGCCGTCACGCTCGATGTCTTCGGAATCGATATAGTTGATGTTCACCTTGGTGCGGGTCTTGATGCCGGCGTGCAGCAGGGACTCGATCAGGGATTTGTAGGCGTCCAGCAGCTCCATGTACTTACCGACCATGGCGATGGTGACTTCCTGCTGCGGATTCATCAGGGATTCCACAACAGCGTCCCACTCGCCCAGGTCTGCTTCACGGGCATCCAGGCCGAAGCGCTCGATAACCAGCTGGTCCAGTCCGTATTCGTGCAGCATGCGCGGAATGGCGTAGATGGACTTGGCATCCTGCATCGGGATGACCGCACGCTCTTCCACGTTGGTGAACAGGGCAATCTTGCGACGGGAGCTGGCATCCACTTCGTGCTCGGAGCGGCACAGCAGAATGTCTGGCTGCAGGCCGATGGAGCGCATTTCTTTCACGGAATGCTGGGTCGGCTTGGTTTTGATCTCGCCGGCGGTGGCAATGTAGGGCACCAGGGTCAGGTGCATGAACAGGGCACGCTGAGAGCCTACTTCCACCTTCAGCTGGCGACAGGCTTCGAGGAACGGCAGGGATTCGATATCGCCCACTGTGCCGCCGACTTCAATCAGTGCCACGTCGGCACCGGCTGCGCCTTCAACCACACGGCGCTTGATTTCGTCGGTGATGTGCGGGATCACCTGCACAGTACCGCCAAGATAATCGCCACGACGCTCTTTGCGGATAACTTCTTCGTACACCCGGCCGGTGGTGAAGTTATTGCGCTTGCTCATGGGGGTACGAATAAAGCGTTCGTAGTGGCCCAGGTCAAGGTCGGTTTCCGCGCCGTCTTCGGTGACAAAAACCTCACCGTGCTGGAACGGGCTCATGGTGCCGGGGTCCACGTTGATGTACGGGTCCAGCTTGAGAATAGTGACCTTCAGGCCGCGTGCCTCGAGGATGGCTGCCAGTGAGGCAGACGCAATACCTTTGCCTAATGAGGACACGACACCGCCGGTGACGAAAATATAACGCGTCATGCAGATTCCGTGATTATCTGGTTCGGTGAAGGAGGGAGATTGTTCATCTCAAGATGGGACGCCAGACTACCAGAAAGCCCCTCTGTACTCAATCACAATCCCTCTCCACAATCAGCCGCCAGCCGGTGGCAGGGGCGCCTCCCGAGTATTGTTCAGAACACCACAAATCGCCAATCCCGATCAGCTCTTCACCCTCGCTGGTTTGCCGCCAAACCAGCGGTAATACTGAGCGCTCCCAGGGTGGAACGGACTGTTCCTGCAGCCAGGTTTTCAAAGCACGGGAGGGCTTACCCGGGGCCAGCCGGACACGCTCACCGCCCTGCCTCGTAGATACCCTTATTGGCGGCGGCGTTGTTTGCTGTTCTGCCGGGACAACCGATTCCAGCGACAGCAACCAGCCGGGCCAACGCACTGGCGACCCGGGGGAAAGCGCTACTGGCTCTGGCGCGGGAAGATTATCCGGCACCAGGTAGATATGCCCCCGGTAACGGCGCAAGCTGAATCCATCGCCCCGGAGCTCCGGCTCCCGATCCTCTCCGGCTTCAAGCAGTTCAGCCAGAACCTGGTCCCAGCCAGCCAAAGCCGGCGGCGGGAAAGCCTCGCGCTGAATCCACCAACGCACCAGGTTGCGGCGCTCGAGGGCACTCAGGGCGGAGAACGGCTCAATCGCGAGGCGGCCGTCATCGGAACAGGTCTGCCACTGAAGCTCCGCCAGGCGTTGATTCAGCTGGTCACTTTCGGCACAGGATCGGGCACTGTGGGCAACCCGTTTCAACAAACCGGGCCAACGGTCCTTCAGGCCAGGCAGAACACTGTGGCGCAGGTAATTGCGGTCGAACTGCGGGCTCTGGTTGCTGGGGTCTTCCACCCAGCGTACACCAAGTTTCGTCGCCACCTGCTCCAGCCTGTCGCGACTGACCCCGAGCCAGGGCCGGTACAGGGTGCCCTTGCCTAACGGCCGCGTTTTCGGCATTCCGGCCAGCCCGCTGACACCGGAGCCCCGCAACAGCCGGAAAAGGACCGTTTCTGCCTGGTCATCGGCGTGGTGGGCCATCAATAACATGTCGCCCGGGTTCAGGGTGTTGTGAAACACCTCATAACGGGCTGTACGGGCCGCATCTTCCAGGCCGCCAGCACCCCTGGCACCAACCGGGACATCCACCCGCGCAACGGACAATTCAACACCCAGCTGCTCGCAGACATCCCGGCAGAATTGCTCGGTCTGCTGATGATTGGGCTGGAGCTGATGATTGATGTGCAGGGCAGTAACAGAGGGGTGGCAGGCAGAGGCAGCCTGCAATAACAGCGTGGAATCCAGGCCGCCGCTGAAGGCCACCCAGAGACGGGAGTATTCGGGAAGTTGACTGACCGGCCCGAGCAGGTCGCCGGGCCAGCCAGAAGCCCGGGCGGTGTTACCGCCCGCCTTCATACTTGGTTAAGCGCTCGTAACGGCGGCTTACCAGCTCGTCCAGGGGTAAACGGCTCAGCTCGTCAATGCCCTGACCCAGGGTCGTTTTCAGGGTCTCGGCCATTTTTTCCGGATTGCGGTGGGCACCACCGAGGGGCTCCGCAATCACGTTATCCGCAACACCCAGCTCTTTCAGGCGCTGGGCAGTTACACCCATAGCTTCCGCAGCCTGGGAGGCATACTCCGCACTCTTCCACAAAATCGACGCGCAACCCTCAGGGGAGATAACCGCGTAGGTTGAGTACTGAAGCATGTTCAGCTGGTCGCACACGCCAATGGCCAGTGCACCACCGGAGCCACCCTCACCGATTACGGTGGAGATAACGGGGGTTTTCAGGCGCGACATCACCGCCAGGTTAAAGGCGATAGCTTCACTCTGGCCACGCTCCTCGGCGCCGATACCGGGATAGGCGCCCGGGGTATCGATAAAGGTCAGGATCGGCATCTTGAAGCGCTCGGCCATTTCCATCAGGCGCAGGGCCTTACGGTAGCCTTCCGGGCGCGGCATGCCGAAGTTGCGCTTGACCTTGTCACGCACTTCGCGGCCTTTCTGGTGACCAATCACCATCACGGGTTTGTTGTCCAGGCGAGCGGTGCCGCCAATGATGGACAAATCATCCGCATAGCGACGGTCGCCGTGCAGTTCGTCAAAATCTTCAAAAATCAGGTCGATATAGTCCTGGGTGTAGGGGCGGCGCGGATGGCGGGCCAGGCGGGCTACGTCCCAGGGCTTGAGGTCTGAAAAGATGGTTTCCGTCAGGCTGACGCTTTTCTTCTTCAGACGACTGATTTCATCAGTGATATTGATGTCGGTGTCGTTACCCACCATGCGAAGCTCTTCAATCTTGGCTTCCAGGTCGGCGATCGGCTGTTCGAAATCCAGGTAATTAGGGTTCATGATGTTCCATCATTTGCTTGCCAGGTGGGCGGTCAACCCACCATAACCAGAATTTGGGACAAAGATAGCAGCGCAAAACGCTCAACTAAAGCGGACATTGGTCTTAATCATAGACCAACTCCACCGACTTCTCTCCCACCAGGTGTTTCAACTCGAACAACAGGTTGTCATCGGGCTGCACCCGCCAGGACGGCCCCAGCTCAATCCGGGTGCTGGCCTCGGCACTGCTGTATTCGATCCACACCGGGCTGCCTTCGTTACGGAACTGCCGCAGCGTGTCGTCGAGTTTGTCCAGCAGGCCGTTCTGCAGCTGTTCAGCATGCAGGGCCAGCCGGATACCCCGGCTGAACTGCTGCCGGGCGGTGGCCACGTCCATCACCGAGCTGACCCGCATTTTCATCTGTCCGGAATAATCATCGTGGCTGACCTGCCCTTCCACCACAATCACCTGGTCCGACTGCAGCAATTCGCGGTTTTCGAAGAATGCTTCCGAGAACAGCGTGGCCTCAATGCGGGCGCTGCGGTCATCCAGGGTGATAAAGCACATGGTGGAGCCGGTACGGGTTTTCATGGTGCGCTGGGCCACCACCAGCCCGGCCACCCGCTGGGGCGACTTGTTGGGCTTGAGGTCAGCAATGGAATTACGGACAAAGCGCCGCACTTCCCGCTCGTATTCGTCGAACGGGTGGCCGGTAAGGTAAATACCCAGGGTGTCTTTCTCACCCTTGAGCCGTTCTTTCTCCGGCCACTCGCGCACGTTGGCCACATCTGCGTAGGGATCACCGTCTTCGCCGCCGCCTTCGAGCATTTCGCCGAACATATCCACCATGCCAGCGGCATCGTTACGGGATTGCTGGTCGGCTTGCTGTATGGCCTTCTCGATGCTCGCCATCAGCTGGGCACGGCCCGCGCCCAACTTGTCCATCGCACCGGAGCGGATCAGGGCTTCCATGGCCCGCTTGTTCACCTTTTTCAGGTCGATGCGACGGCAGAAATCGAAGATATCCTGGAACGGGCCGTCTTTCGCCGCCTCAACAATACTTTCGATAGGACCCTCACCCAGGCCCTTGATCGCGCCCAGGCCGTAAACAATCTGGCCATCGTCATTCACCGTGAAGGTGTAGGCAGAACGGCTGACGTCCGGTACCAGCAGGTCCAGCTTCATGTTCCGGCACTCTTCCACCAGCGTGACCACCTTGTCGGTGTTCTGCATATCGGCGGTAAGTACCGCAGCCATGAACTCGGCCGGGTAGTGGGTTTTCAGCCACAGGGTCTGGTAGGACACCAGCGCGTACGCTGCGGAGTGCGATTTGTTGAAGCCGTAGCCGGCGAACTTTTCTACCAGGTCGAAGATATTCTCGGCCAGGGTCTTGTCGATGCCGTTGTTTTCGCAACCGTCCAGGAAGATGGCCTTCTGTTTCTCCATCTCCTCAGGTTTTTTCTTACCCATGGCCCTGCGCAGCATGTCTGCACCACCCAGCGTATAGCCGGCCATCACCTGGGCAATCTGCATGACCTGCTCCTGGTACAGGATGACCCCGTAAGTGGGCTCCAATACCGGCTTCAGGCCTTGATACTGATAATCCGGGTGCGGGTAAGACATCGGCTGGCGACCATGCTTACGGTCGATAAAGTCGTCTACCATGCCGGACTGCAGCGGCCCCGGGCGGAACAGGGCCACCAGGGCGATCATGTCTTCCAGGGAGTCCGGCTGCAGGCGTCGGATCAGGTCTTTCATGCCGCGGGATTCCAGCTGGAACACCGCGGTGGTCTCGGCCTTTTTCAGCAGGTCGAACGAGGGCTTGTCATCCAGCGGAATGGTGCTGATGTCCAGGTCAACAAGCCCGCGCTCTTGCCGGCGCGGGTTGATCATGCCCAGGGCCCACTTGATGATGGTCAGGGTCCGCAGACCCAGGAAGTCGAACTTCACCAGCCCGGCGTCTTCCACATCCCCTTTATCGAACTGGGTGACCAGGCTTCCGCCCTCATCGTCGCAATACAGCGGCGAGAAATCCGTAATCTTGGTGGGCGCGATCACCACACCCCCTGCGTGTTTACCGGCGTTCCGGCACACGCCTTCAAGCTTCAGGGCCATTTCCCAGATTTCCTGGGCTTCTTCATCCTGCTCCAGGAATTCCTTGAGCTGGGGCTCCTGTTCGATGGCCTTGTTGAGGGTCATGCCCACTTCAAAGGGAATCAGCTTGGAGAGCTTGTCTGCCAGGCCGTAGGATTTGCCCTGCACCCGGGCAACGTCCCGCACCACCGCCTTGGCGGCCATGGTACCGAAGGTGATGATTTGGGAAACCGCTTCCCGGCCGTATTTCTGGGCGGTGTATTCGATGACCCGGTCCCGGCCTTCCATACAGAAGTCGACGTCGAAGTCGGGCATGGATACCCGTTCCGGGTTCAGGAACCGCTCGAACAGCAGGTCGTATTCCAGCGGATCCAGATCCGTAATCAGCAGCACATAGGCCACCAGGGAGCCAGCACCGGACCCCCGGCCCGGGCCCACCGGCACGCCGTTGTTCTTGGCCCACTTGATGAAGTCCATAACGATCAGGAAGTAACCCGGGAAGCCCATCTGGATGATGATATCCAGCTCGAACTTCAGGCGCTTGGCGTATTCTTCGCGCTTCTGGTCGTATTCCGGGTCATCCTTGCTCAGGGTTTTCGCGAGGCGCATCTCCAGACCTTCTTCCGACACCTTTCGGAAGTAGTCGTCCATGGTCATGCCATCCGGGATCGGATAGTTGGGCAGGAAGTACTCGCCCATGCGCACTTTCACGGAACAGCGTTTGGCGATTTCTACGGTGTTCTCGACGGCCTCGGGAATGTCCGAGAACAGCTCGATCATTTCCTCGGCGCTACGCAGGTATTGCTGGTCGCTGAAGCGGCGGTCCCGTCTGGGGTCATCCAGGGTCCGGCTTTCACCAATACAGACACGGGCCTCGTGGGCTTCGAAATCGTCCGCCTGCAGGAAGTGCACATCATTGGTAGCCACCACCGGCAGGCCCAGTTCAGCTGCCAGTTCCACGCTCATATGCAGGCAGTCTTCATCGCCGGCCCGGCCGGTACGCTGCAGCTCCAGGTAATAGCTGTCCGGGTACAGGTTCATCCAGTATTCGGCTCGCTCACGGGCCAGTTCCGGCTTGCCCGCCAGCAAAGCCTTGCCCACATCCCCCATCTTGGCACCGGACAGGGCAATCAGCCCCGCCGGCCGGGCTTCCAGCCATTCCTTGCGGATAATCGGCTTGCCGTAGCGCTGGCCTTCGGTATAGCCGAGGGAGATGATTTCGGTGAGGTTGAGGTAACCGTCGTTGTTGCGGGCCAGCAGGGTCAGGCGGAACGGGTTTTCCGGCTCATCCGGGTTTTCCAGCCACAGGTCCGCACCGATGATCGGCTTGACGCCGGCGCCCATGGCGGCCTTGTAGAAGCGCACCAGGGAGCACATATTGGATTGTTCGGTCAGGCCGACGGCGGGCATGCCCAGCTCCGCCACGCGGCCGATCAGCGGCTTGACCCGAACCAGGCCATCCACCATGGAATATTCGGAATGTACACGCAGGTGAACGAAAGTGTTTGCCATGGTCAGTTGCCAATCAGTGTGCGGATGTCTTCTTCGGTTTGTGGCCCGAACCGGGTTTCGACCAGGTTGCCGGAGGGGTCGACAATGAACGTGGCGGGCAAGCCCACGGGCATTTTCCAGCCGAATTCCGGGCCCGGGTCCTGGCCCAGCATAAGGAACTCGATGCCCATTTCCTCTCCCAACTGCTCCAGGGCCGTGCCGGTAACGCCATCAAAATTCACACCCAGTACCGAGATGTCCGGCGCCTTGTCCAGCTCGTTCAGTTCGGGAATTTCTTCCAGGCAAGGCTTACACCATTCTGCCCAGTAGTTCACCAATACCCAGCGGCCACGGAAGTCATCCCAGTTCATAGCTGTACCATCGGCACGCTGCAGCTCGGTTTTTTCACAACCGGTGATGGTCGCTGCCGCTAAAACCAGCGTAATTAAAGCCAGAAAACGCCTGAACGGCCGAGGGTACTGCAAGGGATATCCTCCTGTTAGACTACCGCCCTTCGAAAGGACAGCAACCATTACTGTAAACCGGGCATGACCATGACAGAACCAACCCGCATTTTCCATAACCCACGGTGCTCCAAATCACGGCAGACCCTTGAGCTGATTCAGCAAAAGGGCATCGAACCGGAGATTATACGCTACCTGGAGACGCCTCCGACAGAGCAGGAACTGTTACATATCCTTGACCTGCTGGGCTGCGAGCCCCGCCAGCTGATGCGTACTAAAGAAAGCGAATACAAGGAACAGGGCCTGGATAACCCGGAGCTGAGCCGTGAACAGCTGGTAAAAGCCATGGTCGCAACACCGAAACTGATCGAACGGCCGATTGTACTGGCCAACGGCAAGGCCGCCATTGGCCGGCCGCCGGAAAGCGTACTCGAGATTCTCTGAAGCATTACCCAGGAGCCAGGCATGAGCGATACCAGCCCGTACATTCTTGTTCTGTATTACAGCCGGAACGGCCAGACGGCCGACATGGCCACCCAGATTGGCCGGGGCGTGGCCCGGGTAAGCGGGATGGAAGCGAAGATCCGCACCGTTCCGCCGGTGTCGCCAGACACCACTGCCAGCCTGCCCCCGGTTCCGGATACCGGCGCCCCCTATGCAACCCGGGAAGAACTGGCCAACTGTGCCGGCCTGGCACTGGGTAGCCCTACCCGCTTCGGAAATATGGCGGCACCGCTCAAGCACTTCCTGGACGGCACCGGAGACCTGTGGCTGAACGGCAAGCTCGCCGGCAAGCCTGGCGGTGCGTTCACCTCCACCGGCAGCCTGCATGGCGGCCAGGAAACCACCCTGCTCACCATGATGCTACCTCTGCTGCACCACGGCATGGTGCTGTGCGGCCTGCCCTACTCGGAGAGCGCCCTGAATGAAACCAGCACCGGCGGCACCCCCTACGGGCCTTCACACTGGGCCGGCACCGGCGCCCAGCAGGGTTTGAGCGAACACGAGAAAGCCCTGTGCCAGGCCTTTGGCGAGCGGCTGGCGCGGCTGGCCGTGAAACTGGCTGACTGATTCGAAATCCACCACCCGGAACCTTCTATGCTCCACAACGACAAAGCAAAAACCACGGCACGCCTGACCATCGCCCTGTACATCTCGGTGCTGGCCGGCTTGCTGCTGACGACCTTCTACCCGGCACCCGTGGAAGGCGTCTCGATTTCCCTGATGCTGACGGTCAAACTCCTGCCGCTGCTGGCGTTTGCCGTGCCGGTTTTCCGCGGTCATAACCGGGGCTATATCTGGATGGCCTTTGTACTGATTTTCTACTTTACCCAGGCGGTGGTTTCGGCCTGGCTGAGCGAAGGTGCTGCCGGGCCAGTGATCATGACCATTCTCACCTTCCTGCTGTTCACCGTGGCCATGGTGCACCTGAAAGTGAACCGGCCTGTGGCGGCGGGCTAACGCCGGCTATAGCCAGTGCGGGCTGTCAGGCACCCGGCCTCAGCCCGCATTGTTCCAGCAGTTGCTGCCAGTGGCGTGTGTGGCGCATCATTGCGCCATCAAGCTGATGCCAGAGGCTGCCTTCCTCACCAGCCTGCAGGTGCCGGCGAGCCCAGCCGCCAAAGGCTTCCGGTATTTGCGCTTCCTGCTTCGCCGCCAGCTCTGCGAAGCCCGCAATCAAGGTATCGGCCGCCCGGCTGACATCACTCATGTAGGGCTGAACCTCACCGATATACACACTGAAGAAAAAACTGTGAACGATGTCGGACTGGTTGTTCGGTTTCCCGTTAAGGCATAGCGGCCGTTCTGCCAGCCTGGCCTGAAGCACTTCGGTGCCGGTATCCAGCGTGGCAATCAGCAAGCGGGCACTGTTAACCAGTTGCCCGGCCCGGTATTCGGCCTGCCAGCGCTGATGGATGGCGCCCAGGTTATCCAGGGAAACGTCAAGCTGCGGCCGCAACAAGGCTGTCACCGTCTCGCTCAATTGTTCCAGGTCCCGCAGCAGATCGGAAACCGGAAGCTGGCCTTCACCCGCCGGGTAAAAACCTTTACTCAGGGTAAACAGGTTCTCGATTTCTTCGGTGCCCCAGGTGGCGTTCCAGACAGCCCGGGGTAACGAATCCCGCTTGCTCTCGATCGCTTCAGCCAGGGTTTCCCCAAGCTCTTCATCATCCATCTCCGGCAGGCAGTCTTCCGCGGCGCGGATAAAACGTACCTCGTATCGCAGGCGGTTTACCGGCTGCATCACCCTGCCCATGACCGAGTTCTTCTCACCCACCACATACTGCAGCTCACAACCATACAGCGACAGGAATTCGAGCATGCCGATATCCAGTTCCGGCATGTCCAGCACGCGGTCACGGCGGCGGGGTAATTGCGATGCCGGCGGCAACTCTTCAGGCAGGGAAACAACGGGGGCTTCAAGTACCCGGGCCAGGCGCTCCAGGTACTCGGTCATCATCGGCTTGGCTTCGGAGAACGGGTTACATCCAGCGAGAAACAGGGCACAGATACCCGGAACCAGCCATTGCAGCCTTAACAGTCCGGGCATAAATCGACCTCCTAGCGTTTACGCAGCAGCGCGTCTACCTCCGCAAAGTCCCGGGCCACGAAGCGACCGGTGTCCGGCAATTCACCCTCACGTACCAGCCAGGCGGTTTTCATACCCGCCTGCTCGGCCGCCTCAAGTTCGGCCTCAACATCCGAGAGAAACAGCACAGAACCCGGCTCGACACCCAGCTCGTCCAGGATGTTACGGTACGACTGCGCTTCTTTCTTGCCACCTACGCCGGTATCAAAATACCCGGAGAAAAACGGTGTAAAGTCGCCTTCACTGCTGTGACCAAAAATCAGCTTCTGGGCCTTCACCGAGCCAGAGGAATATACGAACAGTCTCAGCCCCCGATCATGCCAGCGCTGCAGGTAGTCCGCCGCATCCGGGTAGATATCGCCCTTCAGCTCGCCGCTGTGATAGCCCTGCTCCCAGACCATGCCCTGCAAGGCCTTGAGGGAACCTTCCTTGCGGTCCTCGCTGATCCAGCCTTGGAGCACTTCGATAAGGGCTTCCACGTCCTTGCTGTCGACACCGCTTTTCTGCGCCACAATCGCCAGCTGCTCTGCAACCGCCGGCGTGGTGTGGTGATGGGCCCGCACAAACGCCGGCAGGTGTTCACTGGCGTAGGGGAACAGCACCTCGTGTACAAAGGAGATAGAGCTGGTGGTGCCTTCGATGTCGGTCAGAATCACCCGGATCATCAGGCCACCCCCGCCAGCGCTTCATACCTGGGCAGGGTGGAGGCAATCTCCTCACCGGTGAAGCTGGCCACCCAGCCTTCCGGATTAGAGAACAGGCGAATACAGGTAAATTCCGGCTCCGGGCCCATATCAAACCAGTGGCGGGTGCCATCCGGCACGCTGATCAGGTCATTCTTTTCGCACATCAGGGCATACACCTGATCACCAAAATGCAGGTAGAACAGCCCCTGCCCGCGCACAAAGAAACGCACTTCGTCTTCGCTGTGGGTGTGTTCGTCGAGGAACTTCTGGCGGAAGGCGTCTTTATCCGGGTGGTCCGCGGTCAGGCTGACCACATCGGCGGTCTGGAAACCGCATTCCTGCTTCAGGCTGGCGACCTCATCCGCGTAGGCTTCCAGAATCTGTTCCTGGGTGGCCGAAGCCGGCAGCTCCCGGGTTGGCCATTGCTCAAAGCGCACACCCTGGCTGGCCAGCGTATCGCGAATCACCTGCGGGTCGGTGGTTACGGTGTGTGCCGCTTGCGGCTGGTTCTGCTGGAAAATGCTCAGGGTGGTCATGGGCGGACTCTCATGGTTTCAAGTTCACATTCAAACAGGAATTCAAAGGCTTCCACATGGCGCAGGCAATCCGCCATGGTAGCACCCCAGGTATACAGGCCATGGCCACGAATCAGGTAACCCGGTTGTTCCGGCTGAGCCCGGAACCATTCGGCGGTCTGTTCCGCCAGGGCCGGGATGTCCTGGGTGTTGTCGAACACCGGTATCGATAACCGGCCCTCATGGCTGTTTACGCCGGCAAAGGCTTTTTGCAGTTCATAGCCTTCCAGCTCCAGAGATTTGCCCGGCGGGATCAGGCGGCTAAGCACGGTGGCCTTCACCGAGTGGGTGTGCAGCACTGCACCCGCATCCGGAAACACCTGGTACAACACCGTGTGCAGCAGGGTTTCTGCCGAGGACTTGCAGTTACTCTGGACCGGGTTGCCGTTCAGGTCTACCACCATGACATCACCGGCAGCGAGCTGGCCTTTATGGCGACCGGACACGGTAATAGCAACGTGGTCGCTGTCGATGCGGGCAGAATAGTTGCTGCTGGTGGCCGGCGACCAGCCCCGGTCATACAGGAAGCGCCCGGCATCCACTATGGACTGGGCAGCAATAGCGTATCGGGTCACATCAAACACTGGGATTCTCCGTCTATTACACCAAACCGCTTGATCATACGGTCAGCGGTAACCGGCGCTGGCGCTTACCGGTCAGTGCAAACAGCGCATTGCCCAGGGCGGGAATCACCGGCGGCACACCCGGCTCGCCCACGCCGGTGGGGGCTTCATCGCTGTCGACAATATCCACCACAACCTCAGGCACCTGGTGCATCTGCAATAGCCGATAATCGTGGAAGTTGCTCTGCTGGACTTCACCCTTGTTAAAGGTGATTTCGCCAAACAACGCCGCCGTCAGGCCAAACAGGATACCTCCGGAAATCTGGTCTTCCACGATGCGCGGATTCACCACCTGGCCACAATCCACGCTGGCGGTCACCTTGTAAACACGGATCTCGCCGTTCTCGATACCGGCTTCCACCACCTGGGCCACGTAGGTGCCAAAACTCTGGAACAGCGCTATGCCGCGCGCCCTGCCTTCGGGGAGCGGCGTGCCCCACTGCGCCAGTTCCGCCGCCCGTTCCAGAACCCTGGCGTGGCGCGGCTCCTTGGCCAACAGTTTTCGACGGAATTCCAGGGGATCCCGCCCGGCCTCGTGGGCCAGCTCGTCCATAAAGGTTTCAACAGCAAACCCATTGTGGGAGTAGCCTACTGAGCGCCACCAGGTAATGGGCACGCCGGGGTCGGTATGGGTGTGTCGCACGCTGACATTCGGAACCTGATAGGGATAGCCGATAGCGCCTTCTATGGCAGACACATCTTTTGGTGTGGCCAGGCCCTCAACCATCAAACCCACTTTGCCGAGGGTGTTGTAGAGAAATTTTGGTGCCCAGGGGTACTGTGCCGGCGCAGCATTGCGCACGTACCAGTCCAGAACCTGCGGGCCGACAATCTGGTGATCCCAGCCGGTGAGATCAGCACCGTCCAGGCTGGCAGTCATACGGTGCAGCATGGCCGGGCGCCAGAACCCGTGGCGCATGTCTTCTTCCCGGGACCAGATCAGTTTGACCGGCACCTTCAGCTCATAGGCAACCGCAGCGGCTTCCTCGATGTAATCCTGGGTCAGCCGGCGACCGAATCCGCCACCCAGGAAGGTGGTGTGCACAGTCACGTCATCCGGTGAAAGGTCTGAATTCCGGCAGGCTGCAATGCGCCCGAGATCCGGTGCCTGCGTTGGTGCCCAGATCTCCATGCCGCCATCGTGGTACCAGGCGGTGGCATTCATGGGTTCCATCGGCGCATGGGCCAGGTATGGCTGTTCGTACTCGGCTTCCACCACGCGCCCGGCTTTGCTGATGGCCTCATCCACATCGCCTTCAGAGCGTTCCTGCTCGCCGGGGTCTTCACTGGCGGCTTTGCGATAGCCCTCGAACACCTCATCAACCGTGGTATCCAGGGCCTCGGAGAAATCCCACTCCACGCGCACAGCCTGCTGTGCTTTCCGGGCTTTCCAGTAACTGCCGGCCACCACGGCGACACCGCGTTCAGTGATAAACGCCGCCTGCACGCCAGCCATGGCCAGGATCTCATCGCGGTTAAACGATTGGGCACGGCCTCCGTAGCGAGGGCTGCGGGTCATCACCGCGTACACCATGCCCGGCAGCTCGACATCAATGCCGTAAACCGCGGTGCCCGTGGCCTTGGCCCGGGTATCCAGCTTGCCGGCCTGCTTGCCGATGTACTTCCACTGCGAACGGGGTTTGAGGGGCACATCTCCCCGAATCACTTCTTTATCCGCCAGCTCAACCAGCTGGCCATAACGCAGGGAATCCACCCCGTTGGGATGAAGCACCCGGCCGTTGTCGGTACGGCAGTTATCGGCATCCACGCCCCAAACCCGGGCGGCGGCCATAACCAGCATCAACCTGGCAGACGCTCCCGCCTCCCGCAGGGGCTGCCAGCTACTCGCCACACTGGTACTGCCGCCGGTCAGCTGCAGGCCGATAAACGGGTTACGGTATTCCGGCGCTACCGGCGCGAACTTCACCTGAATCCGGGCCGGATCCACATCCAGTTCTTCCGCAATCAGGGTCGTCAGGCCGGTGTAGGTGCCCTGACCCATTTCAACCCGGGCCAGGGTGAAGGCAATTTCGTCTTGCTTGTTGAGCTCCAGCCAGACATCCGGCGTCCATTCACCGGTTTCCGGCTCGAAGCCGGTTTGTACCGAGGCACACCCCGGGAGCGACAAGGCCAGTACCAGACTGCCGGAGGCACCGGTGCTGACTTTCATAAAATCACGGCGGTTCATGGTCATATCAGGCGCCCTCCTGCCCGGGCTGATAATGGCCAACACCACCGGCCACCGATTCCACCGCGGCCACAATGCGGGCGTAGGTGCCGCAGCGGCACAGGTTGCCGGTCATGGCGGCCACGATGTCGTCCCGGGAGGGTGAAGGGTTATTTGCCAGCAGGTGGGCAGCGGTCATGATCTGGCCAGACTGGCAATAGCCGCACTGGGGAACGCCCTCGCTGATCCAGGCCTGCTGCAGGGGATGCAGGTTGCCGTCCTCTGACAGCCCTTCGATGGTGGTAATCTCGGCACCATCTACCAGCTCAATGGCGGTGGAGCAGGAACGGGCCGGCTGGCCATTCACGTGCACAGTGCAGGCGCCACACAGGCCGGCACCACAACCAAACTTGGTACCCTTCAGGCCCAGTTCATCCCGGATGACCCACAAAAGGGGCGTATCCGGATCTACATCCACCGTGTGCCGGTTTCCATTCACTGTCAGGCTGAACGCCATGAGCCGTTCCTCTAGTTTTTGTGTCGTGGTTTGAAACAAGCCCGCGGGCTTACTTGACCACTTCCTTACCGTCTTTATTCACCCAGATCTTGCGCTCGCCGGAATCTACCTGGCCATTGGTGTTCCAGACTTCCCGGTCCTGGGTTGCCTCATCCACCTTGCCGTTGTCGTTCCAGATCACCCGGTCTTTACAGCCGGTCAGGGCAAAAAAGCTTGCTAACATCAACACTGCTACAGAACGCTTGGTCATGTTACTCTCCTCGTTTGTCACACTGTTCAGGCACCCTAGCGGCTGCCGTGTACTTCCCGGTTATGCTGTTTGTCCCGCTCGCTTTTGCGCACCATCACGTAAACGGCCCCGGTGCCACCGTGGTGCTTCTGGGCCGAGTGGAACGCCAGCACACTGTCCAACTCCGGCAGCCACTTGGCCAGGTAACTCTTCAGCTGGGCGATCCCGTCCGGATTACGCTCCCCTTTGCCATGCAGGATAATCACCGAGCGCAGGCCATAGCGCACGCAATCGTTAATAAAAGCGAACACTTCCCGCCGGGCCTCTTCTACGGTCATCCGGTGCAGGTCCAGCCGGGCTTCAATGGGATACTGGCCCAGCCGCAACTTGCGGAACACCCCATGCTGAATGCCCGGACGCATCCAGCTCAGTACATCGTGGGCCGTCAACGGCTCCACCATGTCTGAGGTCAGCGGGTTCAGGTCGCGCACCGGGGTCTCTACCGCAGCCTGCTGGCGTGCCAGGTGGCCAGGCGTCAGTTCCCGTGGAACCGCCACTTCCGCTTTGTTGGGTTTACGGATCCGCCGGACATCCTTCATCTCTTCGAGGAAGGCCAGGCGTTCGTCTTTACTGGTCATGACACTAACTGCTTCCGGATTGACAAGTATCAGAACTCTACCACTGCCCGGGGCTACCATAAAGCAGACAACCGACAAGGTTTGCGACGAAAATCGTAAGGTACAACAACGACCTGCTGCACTACACTGCAGAAGGACAACAATAACGAATGAGCGCCGGTAACCCGCCGCGCCACCAGGACCAGGACGAACTCCGCTATGGCCGCAGCAAACCAGGACACCACCCGCCCCCAGAATACCCGCGCGATTATGTCGTTCCTGCGGGAACACGCACCCTTTTCAAGCATGGACGACACCCACCTGGCACACTTCGCCGAACATGCCACCCTCAGCTTCTACGCGGACGGTGATGTGGTGCTGTCGCCGGAAGACGGTCAGGCCAAGCAATTCTATGTAGTCAAGCAAGGCCGGATCCGGGGCGAGCGCCAGCACAAAACCGAAGAGCGCACCGAAACCACCTTCGAAATCAGCCAGGGCGAATGCTTCCCCCTGGCCGCTCTGGTGGGCGAGCGGCCGACCCGCACCCTGCACCGGGCGGCCGGGGATACCTTCTGCCTGAGCATCGAGAAGAAAGATTTCGTAACCCTGATTTCTGAAAGCGAGCCGTTCCGGGATTTCTGCCTGCGCGGGGTCAGCAGCCTGCTGGAGCAGGTCAACCAGCGCCTGCAATCCAAGGCCATGGCCTCCATCGGCTCCAGTAACAGCCTGGACACCCCGCTGGAACGCTATGCCTTGCGCAATCCAATCGTCTGCTCCCCGGACCTGCCGGTGCGCAAAGCCGTGGCCCGGATGCACGAAAACAACGTGGGCAGCATCATCATTACCGATGACGGCCGCCACCCCACCGGCATCTTTACCCTGCGCGACCTGCGCACCATGGTTGCCGAACAAAAGGGGCCACTGGACACACCCATCAGCCAGGTAATGACGTCGAATCCCTGCTGCCTGCCGTCAACCGCCGATGCCTTCGAGGCAGCCATGCTGATGGCGGAACATCACTTTGCCCATTTGTGCGTGGTGGACGAAGAACAGCGACTCATCGGTGTGGTCTCCGAGCGGGACCTGTTCTCCCTCCAGCGGGTAGACCTGGTCAACCTTGCCCGCACCATCGGCACCGCTACCCACCTCCGCACCTTGGTGGCCCTGCGCACCGACGTTTCCAGGCTGGTGGATGCCATGCTGGCCCATGGCGCGGACTCCGGCCAGGTGGTCAAGATCATCACCACCCTGAATGATGTCACCGTGCGAAGGGTGCTGGAACTGAACCTGAAAAAGAACGATCCGGGCATTCCGTTCACCTGGCTCACCTTCGGCAGCGAAGGCCGGCAGGAGCAGACCCTGCTGACCGACCAGGACAACGGCATCCTGTTCGAGACTCCGGAAGGCATGACCCCGGAACAGGTTCGTGAAAAGCTGCTGCCCTTCGCCCGCAAGGTCAATGATGAGCTGGCTGAGTGCGGCTTCACCCTGTGCAAGGGCAACATCATGGCCAGCAACCCGAAACTGTGCCTGAGCATCGGCGAATGGGACGACTGGTTTATACGCTTTATCGATGCATCGACCCCGCAGAACCTGGTCTATTCGTCGATTTTCCTGGATATGCGCGCCGTCTTCGGCCCGTCGGAGCCGCTGCACCGGTTACTGGAAAACGTACTGGCCCGCATCCGCAAGAACGCCCTGTTCCAGAAAATGCTGGCCGGCAACGCCTTGCAGCGCAAACCGCCGCTGACCATGTTCCGCAACTTCCGTTACCTGAACGACGAGAAAAAACACTCCCTGGACCTGAAACGCCAGGGGCTGGCGCCGTTTGTGGAATCCGTCAGGGTCTTCGCCCTTGCCCACGGTGTTGAAACTGCCAACACACTGGAACGGATTGATGCACTGGCCCGCAAAGATGTGTTCGACGCCAAGGATGCCAATGCCTGGAAAGAAGCCTACAGCCTGATTCAGGCCATCCGCATGCGCGCCCACCAGGAAATGCTCGATAAAGGTGAAGAGCTGACCAACTACATAGATCCGGATGACCTGAACCCGCTGGACAGACGGATACTGCGGGAATCCTTCCGCCAGGCCCAGCGGCTGCAGCAAAAACTGGAAATCACCTACCAACTATAGGCCGGCAACCATGCTCGAACAGATCAAACAATGGCTGGCCCAGCGCCGCGGCGGCATTACCGGTGACCACGACACTGACAGCCTGCCGGCCCCGAAAACGGCCAGCGACCAGCTGCTGGCTCGTTCCCGGCTGATCGTGCTGGACCTGGAAACCACCGGGCTCAACTTCTCGAAAGACGAAGTCATCGCCATTGGCGCGGTGGCCATCGAAAGCGGCGTCATCCACCTGAATGACCAGTTTGACCTGATCCTGCGCCGTCCGGAGCTGGATATCAGCGAAACCGTGCTGATTCACGGCATCGGGCCAGAAGCCCTGACCCAGGGCCATGAGACCGAAGATGCCCTGCTGCACCTGCTGGAGTGGATGAACGGCGATCCCATCCTGGCCTACCACTCGGCGTTCGACCAGAAATTCCTCGAGAAGACCCTGAAAGCCCAACTGGGTTACACATCCCAGCACCTGTGGATGGATGTGGCAGAGCTGTTACCGGCGTTTTTCCCCCACGCCGAGACCAAGGGGCGCGGGCTGGATAACTGGGCCGACTACTTCAATCTTCAAATTAGTGAACGGCATCACGCTGCGGCAGATGCGATGGTAACGGCCGAATTGACCCTTGCAGCGCTCAATATGGCTCAGAAGAAAGACGTAAAAACTCTGAAAGAACTGGTCGATAAACTGCATTATCAACGCCGTTTACAGCAGATGCACCGACTTTGATTTAGCCCGGCTTATCGTTGATGTCCTTGATCAAATGCAAGGCAAGTTACTGAGACTTAGACTATTTGCCAATATCCTCAAACGCATTGACCGGTAAAGTCGGAGATGACAACAAGTCGGAGAAGTATTACATGAATAATAAATTCTCTTTCCGCACCACCCCAGCAAAAACCCAGCAAAGCTCTACAACAACAATACAGGAGTGATTTTGTATGTCAGGTCATAGCTACGACGCTGAGAACTACTGGAAGGCGAACCTACGCCTTATCTTTGGCAGTCTGATCATATGGGGCCTGTGCTCCTATGGTTTTGCCATCCTGCTACGCCCCATGCTGGCCGGCATTGAAGTCGGCGGGACCGACCTCGGTTTCTGGTTTGCCCAGCAAGGCTCGATTCTTACCTTCATTGTTCTGATTTTCTTCTACGCCTGGCGCATGAACAAAATCGACGAACAATTCGGCGTACACGAGGAGTAAGAACCAATGAGCCAATTTGCAATTAACCTATTGTTTGTAGGGGGCTCGTTCCTCCTCTATATCGGCATCGCCATCTGGGCGAAGGCCGGTAGCACCAGCGACTTCTACGTTGCCGGTGGCGGTGTTCACCCGGTAACCAACGGTATGGCTATCGGTGCCGACTGGATGTCTGCGGCATCCTTCATCTCCATGGCGGGCCTGATTGCCGCCGGCGGTTACGCCAACTCCACCTTCCTGATGGGCTGGACCGGCGGTTACGTGCTGCTGGCCATGCTGCTGGCCCCGTACCTGCGGAAGTTCGGCAAGTTCACGGTACCCGAGTTCATCGGTGACCGTTACTACAGCCCCAACGCCCGCCTGGTCGCTGTTATCTGCCTGATCGTAGCATCTGTCACCTACGTTATCGGCCAGATGGCTGGCGCCGGTGTTGCGTTCTCCCGCTTCCTCGAAGTTGAAGCGACCAACGGCCTGATCATCGCAGCCGTGGTTGTATTCATCTACGCGGTACTCGGCGGTATGAAAGGCATCACCTACACCCAGGTAGCCCAGTACTGCGTTCTGATCGTTGCCTACACCATTCCGGCGGTGTTCATCTCCCTGCAACTGACCGGCAACCCGATTCCGGGCCTGGGCATGTTCTCTACCCACACCGAATCCGGCATGCCGCTGCTGGCCAAGCTGAACCAGGTTGTTACCGACCTTGGCTTCCGCGAGTACACCGCAGATGTGGACAACAAACTGAACATGGTTCTGTTTACCCTGTCCCTGATGATCGGTACCGCGGGTCTGCCCCACGTAATCATCCGCTTCTTCACGGTTCCCAAGGTTGCTGACGCGCGCTGGTCCGGCGGCTGGGCCCTGGTCTTCATCGCCCTGCTGTACCTGACTGCGCCGGCTGTCGCGTCCATGGCTCGTCTGAACCTGATGACCACCATCTATCCGGAAGGCACTGCTGCCCAGCCAATCGAGTACGATCAGCGTCCGGGCTGGATTGCCACCTGGGAAGAGACCGGTCTGATCACCTACGAGGACAAGAACAACGACGGCCGTATCCAGCTGTATAACGACAAGAACGCTGACTTCGCCGCTACCGCTTCCGAGCGTGGCTGGGAAGGCAACGAGATGGTTGTTAACAACGACATCCTGGTACTGGCCAACCCTGAAATCGCCAACCTGCCGGGCTGGGTAATCGGCCTGATCGCCGCAGGTGGTCTGGCAGCCGCCCTGTCGACTGCAGCGGGTCTGTTGCTGGCAATCTCCTCGGCGGTGAGTCACGACCTGATCAAAGGCCGACTCAACCCGAACATCAGTGAGAAAGGCGAACTGATGGCGGCCCGTATCTCCATGGCGGTTGCCATTGTGGTTGCTACCTGGCTGGGCGCCAACCCTCCGGGCTTCGCAGCCCAGGTGGTAGCGCTGGCATTCGGTATCGCGGCAGCCTCCCTGTTCCCGGCGCTGATGATGGGTATCTTCTCCAAGCGTGTGAACAACGTGGGCGCAACCCTGGGTATGCTGTCCGGTCTGATCTTCACCCTGGTGTATATCTTCATCTACAAAGGCTGGTTCTTCATCCCGGGCACCAACAACCTGGCAGACACGCCTGAAAACTGGGTACTGGGTATCTCCCCGCTGTCCATCGGTGCCATTGGTGCTGTGGTCAACTTTGCGGTAGCCTTCGCAGTATCCAAAGTGACTGCTGAACCGCCCGTTGAGATCCAGGAACTGGTTGAAAGCGTCCGTTACCCGCGCGGTGCCGGATCTGCCCAAGACCATTAAACTGCAAGACAGCCTGAATCATTGCCTGCAATGACAGGTTGATACCGAACGGGCTTCCTCTGTGAGGGAGCCCGTTCTTTTTTGAGGATACCGATTTATGTTCTGGACTTTTGTTGCCACTGTATTCTGCGGACTGGGTGCTGCCGGTATTGCCCTGGGCATTCGTGCCGCCACCGCCAAGCGCGCGCCGAAATGGATTATCCCGGTGTTTGCCGGTGCCGGTATGCTCGGCTACCTGATCTACGGCGAATACACCTGGTATGACCACAAGCGCTCACTGCTGCCGGAACAGGCCGTTGTGGTAAACACCGAACAGGAAAAGATCTTCTTCCGTCCGTGGACCTTTGTTTTCCCGTACGTAACCGCGTTTTCCACGGTGGATGTCGCCAGCATCAGCAAAGATACCCCGGATTCCAATATCGTCCGGTTTACCCTTTACCGCTTCTCCCAGACCGTTACCGATGCCGTTTCGCACCGGGTTCACCTGATTAACTGCCAGAGCCGTGAGCTGGTACCGCTGGGTTCCGACGGCAGCCCCAGGGTCGACAATATGAAACTGCTGAACCTTCAGGACCCCCTGTACACAACTGTTTGCGGGGCCTGAATAACCAAGACCGGATAGCAACCCAACATGATTAGCGCCTGGCTGCTTGTACTGATTTCGATCTCCTACATCTCCCTGCTGTTCCTGATTGCCTGGGCGGGTGACCGCCACCCCGGGCTTTACCGGAACAGGTTGGCGCGAACCCATGTTTACGGTCTTTCCCTGGCGGTTTACTTCACCTCCTGGACCTTCTACGGCGCTGTCGGCCGCGCCACCCAGGAAGGCTTTGGCTTCCTCCCCATCTATCTGGGGCCCCTGCTGGTTTTCGTGTTCTTTGCGCCCCTGTTACGACGAATCATCTACATCAGCAAGCGCAACAACAGCACCTCGATTGCCGACTTCATCGCTTCCCGTTATGGCAAATCACAACTGCTGGCAGCGATGGTGGCAATCTTCGCGCTGATCGGCAGCGTGCCTTACATCGCCCTGCAACTGAAAGCCATTGCCCTCGGCTTCAACGTACTGTCCAGCACCGGCGATACCTATCAGGAGATCAGTACTGCGGCCTGGAACGATTCGGCCTGGTACATCACCCTTGCCCTGGCCGTGTTCACCGTGCTGTTCGGCACCCGCCACCTGGAGTCTACGGAACACCACCGTGGCATGATCCAGGCGGTGGCCTTCGAATCCCTTATCAAGCTGATCGCCTTTGTCGCCGTCGGCCTGTTCGTCGGTTACGGGCTGTTCAACGGTTTCGGTGACCTGTTTCAGAAGGCCGCCGAGGCGGACCTGATTGGCACCCTGACCACCGACGCTATAGAGGCACCGGCATTCCTCACTCAAACCCTGGTGGCCATGCTGGCGATTATCTGCCTGCCACGACAGTTCCACGTTATGGTGGTTGAGAACACGGACCACCGGGATTTCGAGGTTGCACGCTGGGCCATGCCCATCTACCTGGTGATTGCCAGCGCCTTTGTGATCCCCATCGCCGCCGGCGGCTTGCTGCACGCAGACATGGCCGGAAGTGACCCGGACATCGTTATCCTTCAGCTCCCGATCATGGCTGGCGAGCAATGGCTGGCGATACTGGCGTTTCTTGGCGGTGGCTCTGCTGCGGCCGCCATGGTGATTGTCTGCTCGGTGGCCATCGCCACCATGGTCAGCAACGAGATCATCATGCCCGGGCTGTTGCGTTTCTTCCGTCCGCGCATGAACCGGCGGACAGATCTCAGCTTCCTGCTCTTGTCCATACGCCGGGCCGCGATCTTTGTGGTGTTGCTGACCGCCTATGGCTTCTACCGGATGGCCGGGGCCGATTACAGCCTCACCGCCTTCGGACTGCTCTCGTTTGCCGCTGCTGCCCAGTTCGGCCCGGCCCTGGTTGGCGGCATTCTGTGGCGCCGGGGTAACTACACCGGCGCAGTCTGGGGCCTTGGCCTCGGTTTCCTGATGTGGTGCTACACCCTGCTCCTGCCTGCACTGGCTGCTACCGGCTGGATATCCGCCGGGTTCATCGAGAACGGCCTTTTCGGCTGGCACTGGACCCGTCCAACCGCCCTGTTTGGCTCTGAACTGGACCAGACCAGCCATGGCATTCTGTGGAGCCTGGGGGTTAACACAGCGATCTACATCTTCCTGTCGCTGGTCACCCGGCAACGTATTCGCGAAAAGATACAAATTGCCGCGTTCTTCCATGAGGCCCAACCAAAAGCGGAAAGCGCCCAGCACCAGAGCTGGCAGGGCGAAATTCTGACCTCGGACCTGCAAGCCCTTACCGACCGCTTTATGGGCGAGGAACGCTCGGAAAGCATCTTCCGGAACTACGAGCGGCGTAACGCCATTCGCCTGTATCCGCACCGGCCTGCCTCATCGCACCTGATGAAGTACATCGAGCGGCAGCTTGCCTCGGTCATCGGTGCCTCGACCGCCCGCGTCGTATTGGAGTCCACCCTGACCGGTCGCGATATGCAGATCGAAGATGTGGTCAGCATCGTTGATGAAGCCTCCCAGGCCATGACCTTCAGCCGGGAGTTGCTGCAATCCGCCATCGAGAACATCAGTCTCGGGGTGTCTGTGGTGAATCACCAGCAACAGCTGGTAGTCTGGAACCACCGCTATCTGGAGTTGTTCCATTACCCGAAAGGGTTTGTCCGGGTAGGCCGGCCTGTCGAAGACCTGATGCGTTACAACCTGACCAACGCCAACCTGTCGGCCCGGCGTATCGACGAGATCATAGACGACCGCTGCAGCGCCATGCGCGATGGCAAGCCCATGTCCTACGAACGTCAACGTCCGGATGGCACAGTGGTCAGGGTAGACGGCAGCCCTATACCCGGCGGTGGTTACGTGACCACCTTCCAGGACATCACTGCCATGCGGCGCACCGAACAGGCGCTGAAAGAAACCAACATCTACCTGGAGCAACGGGTTCGGGAACGGACCCAGGAATTGCAGGTAATCAACGAGCAGATGCTCAAGGCCAAGTCCGTGGCGGAACAGGCTAACCAGAGCAAGACCCGCTTCCTTGCCTCAGCCAGCCATGACCTCCTGCAGCCCCTGAACGCTGCCCGGCTGTTTACCTCGGCCCTGTCAGGCAAGATCACCGATGGCGAACCGAAACAGCTGGTCGAGCATATCGACAGCTCACTCGGGGCCGCAGAAGAAATCATCAGCACCCTGCTGGATATTTCCAAGCTGGATGCCGGCGCCCTGGAACCGGATATTACGGTGTTCCCGGTTAACGACCTCCTGAAGCATCTGGCTACCGAGTTCTCCGCCATTGCCAAGGACCAGGAACTGGAACTGCACGTGGTGCCCAGCTCGGCCTGGGTACGCTCAGATGCCAAGCTGTTGCGGCGGGTAGTCCAGAATTTCCTGTCCAATGCCATCCGCTATACCGCAAGTGGCAAGATCCTTATGGGCTGTCGGCGCATGAAGGGCTTCCTGCGTATTGAAGTCTGGGATACCGGCCCCGGGATGTCCGAAGAGCAACTCGCTCACATCTTCGAGGAATTCAGGCGCTTCCAGCACGGCCGGGACAAGAAGGGGCTGGGCCTCGGACTGGCCATCGTCGACCGTATCAGCGGCATGCTGGACCACCCGGTAACCGTGCACTCAACCCAGGGCAAAGGCAGTACTTTTGCTGTCACCGTGCCCAGGGCTCCGGCAGAGCAGGTCCATGCCAGTGCCAGCAAGGCAGGCAGCAACTCCAGAAGGGTGTCCAGTCTGGGCGGCCTGAAGGTGCTGTGCATCGATAACGATGCGGCGATCCTTCAGGGAATGGTCGCACTACTGAGCAACTGGCAGTGCGAGGTAACCGCCGCGGAAAGCCTGGAAAGCGCCCTGAACAAGCTCGAAGGCCATAAACCGGATATCATCCTGGCGGATTACCAGCTGGATGATAACCGTAACGGGCTGGATGCCATGGACGGCATCAGAGAAGTTCTGGGAGCCGGCATCCCGGGCATCCTGATCACCGGCTACATGGCGCCGGAGGTACGTGAAGATGCGATCAGCCGGGGCTACCAGGTGCTTTACAAGCCGGTTAAGCCGGCGGCATTGCGGGCACTGGTGAACAAGCAGCTCAAACAGAAGCGCTGACACTACACAAGGGAAAAATCAAAAGGGTGTCTCAAATATGACACCCAGGCCCGTTAGTCCACTGTATATTTTCTGATCTGCTTATATAGTTTCCTCTGAAACCATAAACGGTTAACCACAGAGGGACAGGGAATGCCACGGGGCCACGCGCTTATCATCGAGGACTCTTCAACAGCGCGCATCATTCTTGCGCGCCTGCTCGAGCGTGCGGACGTTTCCAGCAAAGCCGTGGCCACAGCCGAAGAGGCCTTTCCGGTTCTTCAATCCGATCACTTTGATTTCATCTTCCTCGATCATATGCTGCCAGGCATGAACGGCTTCCAGGCCCTTGAAAAGCTGAAAAGCCTACCGGATACCCGTGATATCCCGGTATTCATGTACACCTCACAGAACGCCGGAAAATACATCGAAGAGGCCCGGGCGCTCGGTGCGGCCGGGGTTATCCGCAAACAGGTGGACCGTGAGCAGCTGATGCGAACCCTGGACCTGATCCTCTCAGACATCCCGGAGCCGGAGCACAGTGAAGCGCTCAGGCTGGCTGTGGAGAACGTCGGACAACCTGTTACCGAAGCTCCGGAACAGGCACAGAGGAAGATCAGCGGACGAATGTCCACCCTGGAGGTGGCTTACGAAGAACTGGAAGAGCAACTCAGGGAACTCAAACAGCAGCAGGAAGAAAAGCACATCCATCAGGCAGAGCAAAGCAGGCGCCTGAGAAAGAACATACGATGGCTGTCCGCCGCCGTGGTAACGCTGGTAATCGCCCTGGCCTGGATAACCAGCTGGCAAGCAGGGCAACTTCAGGCCCACGCAGAACGAACCAGTGACCGCTTTGCGCTGATGCAAAGCATTATGGGTGGTCTGATAGAGCTGATCAGTAAATAGCTCGGCAAGGAACACCTTCTATTATTTTCCCGGGCCTGAAATGAAAAA
>NZ_AXBV01000069.1:0-16380 GCF_000475255.1 Marinobacter sp. ES-1 | reverse complement strand
ACTTTATTTCGAATTAGTAAAAATCAGAGTTCATACAGTGACTTAAATCAAGAAACGCCATTCAACGCCCTCTCATGGCAAAAAACGTGTGCCGCCCACCGTCCACAGGTGACAATTTTTGTCACCCAGATAATGACAATCCCAGACGCGCCGCTTTTCCCTACACGCCCTTAAGAAAGATCAAACCTGAGACACACCCCGCTTTCCAAAGCGGTACCATCCATCTAAACTCTGGTTCATAAATCCGAGATTCAGCCACTTATAAGACTTTCCTCAGAGCATTTATGGCGAGCAGCAACCGAAACGTGACGCTGACGGGTCTGGCCCGTCGATTCGTGGAAGACGGGCTTCTGGACGAAGGCGTGGCTAAGGATGCCTTTCTTCAGGCCTCCAAGAACCGCATTCCGCTGATCACCTACCTCACCCAGAACGACTTGGCCGACAGCCGCAGGCTGGCGTTTTCTGCCGCCATGGAGTTTGGTGTATCGGTGCTGGACCTGGACGCCTTTGCCCCGGAAATGCTGCCGGAGAAAACGGTCGACGAGAAGCTCATCCGTAAGCACAACGCCCTGCCACTTTATAAGCGTGGCAACCGATTGTTTGTGGCCATTTCAGACCCGACTAACCTGCAGGCGCTGGACGAAATCAAGTTCAACACCGGCTTGAGCACCGACTCGATTCTTGTGGACGACGCCAAGCTCCGCGCCGCCATCGACAAGTACCTGGAAAGCCACGACTCCACCATGGGCGACCTGGAAGACGCCGATCTGGAAGGGGTGGAGACGGAAGCTGGCGACCAGGAAGACGAAAAGGCCGTCACCGCCGAGGTGGATGACGCGCCCATCGTGAAGTATGTGAACAAAATGCTTCTGGATGCCATTCGTGGCGGCGCATCGGATGTGCACTTTGAACCTTACGAGAAATCGTACCGGGTACGCTACCGGACTGATGGTATTCTGAAAGAGATTTCCCGCCCATCTATCAAGCTGGCGCCCAAGATTTCTGCCCGGGTGAAGATTATGGCGCAGCTGGATATTTCCGAGCGCCGGGTACCCCAAGATGGCCGGATCAAGATGAAGCTGTCCAAAACCAAGGCCATCGATTTCCGGGTGAATACCCTGCCCACCCTGTGGGGCGAGAAGATTGTGCTTCGAATTCTGGACCCGAGCCAGGCCAAGCTCGGCATTGATGTACTGGGTTATGAGGAAGACCAGAAGCAACTGTACCTGGACGCACTGGAACAGCCGCAGGGGATGATCCTAGTTACCGGGCCGACCGGTTCTGGTAAAACGGTTTCCCTGTATACCGGCCTGAACATTCTGAACACCACCGAACGCAACATCTCCACAGCGGAAGACCCGGCGGAGATTAACCTGGAAGGCATCAACCAGGTTAACGTGAACAACAAAGTGGGGCTAGGCTTTGCCGAGGCACTTCGAGCCTTCCTGCGGCAAGATCCGGACGTGATCATGGTGGGCGAGATCCGGGACCTAGAAACCGCCAACATTGCCATCAAAGCGGCCCAAACCGGCCACCTTGTACTGTCCACCCTGCACACCAACAGCGCGGCTGAAACCCTTACCCGGATGATGAACATGGGGGTGCCCGCGTTCAACATTGCCACCTCAGTAAGCCTGATTATTGCCCAGCGCCTGGGTCGGCGGCTGTGTAATGGCTGTAAACAGCCTGCGGATATTCCGGCGGATGTGCTTTTGCAGGAAGGGTTCACACAAGAACAAATTGATACAGGCTTCACGTTGTACCGCCCCAAGGGCTGTGATAAATGCAATGGGGGATACAAAGGCCGCGTTGGTATTTACGAGGTGGTCAAAATTACAGACGAGCTGGCGAACATGATTATGGAAGAAGCCAGTTCCATAAAAATAGCAAAGCAGGCTCAGGCGGAAGGCTTCCGCACACTACGGCAGTCCGCCCTTCTGAAGGTAATTCAGGGGGTGACCAGCCTTGAGGAAGCCAACCGCGTGACGAAGGATTAAGCATGGCAGAAAAAGCGCAAAGGCTCGAATCGTACGTTTGGGAAGGTAAAGACCGGAAGGGCAATAAAACCAAGGGCGAGATCATGGGCTCTAACCTTGCCCTGGTGAAAGCCCAGTTGCGCAAGCAGGGGGTGATTCCGGACAAGGTCAAGAAAAAGCCCAAGCCGTTGTTCGGCGGCAGTAAGAAGATTACGCCGTTCGACATTGCCATGCTTACTCGCCAGCTGGCCACCATGATGAAGGCCGGTGTGCCACTGGTGCAGAGCTTTGACATCGTGGCCGATGGCCTTGAGAACAAGGGGCTGCAGGAACTTGTGGTTAGCATCCGGAATGATATTTCTTCCGGTTCCGGTTTTGCTGCATCTTTGCGCAAACATCCGAAGCACTTTGATGATCTGTACTGCAACCTGGTGGAATCCGGTGAGAAGGCCGGTGCACTTGAGGCCATGCTAGACCGGATTGCAACCTATCTTGAGAAGACTGAGCTGCTCAAGAAGAAGGTCAAGAAAGCCATGACCTACCCCATCGCCGTTATTGTGGTGGCAATTGTGGTTACCGCAATTCTGCTGGTGAAGGTAGTGCCGCAGTTTGAGGCCCTGTTCAGTGGTTTTGGAGCGGAACTGCCAGTGTTTACGCAGATGGTGGTTCGGCTATCAGAATGGATGCAGAGTTGGTGGTTTGTTGTGCTATTGGGCATTGTGGGCACCATCTTCGTATTCAAGGAATCCAAGCGCCGCTCCCAGAAGTTTTCAGATATTGTCGACAAATACGTGCTGAAACTGCCGATTGTCGGCGAAATTCTTGACAAATCCGCCGTCGCCAAGTTCGGCCGTGTTCTTTCCACCACCTTCGCCGCCGGTGTACCCCTGGTGGACGCCCTGGATTCCGTAGCCGGCGCCACCGGTAACGCGGTTTACCGGGATGCCATCCAGCGCATCAAAAACGATGTCTCCAGCGGCACCCAGCTACAAGCTTCCATGCGCCAGCAGGACATCTTCCCGGTAATGGCAGTGCAGCTAACGGCCATTGGCGAGGAATCCGGCAACTTGGACGAGATGCTGCAGAAAGTGGCTGAACACTATGAGGCCGTGGTGGACGACATGGTAGACAACCTGACTGCGCTGATGGAGCCCATGATCATGGCGGTTCTGGGTGTGCTGGTCGGCGGCTTGATCATTGCCATGTACCTGCCAATCTTCCAGATGGGCCAGGTGGTTGGCTAACCACCGGCCCGTTCCTGCTCCCCGCCTCTTCGGGGAGCAGGCATTCTCCCAACATTTCCAATGAGTTCCTGAATGCCCTCTCTAGACGTATTCCTCAACACCCCCTGGCTCCTCTACCTAACCGTAACCCTCGTCTCCCTCTGCATCGGCAGCTTCCTGAACGTGGTGATCCTGCGCCTGCCCAAAATGATGCACCAGGACTGGCGTTGCCAGTGCGAGGAATTCCTGGAGGTTCCGGAGGCCAAGCGCAAGAAAGAAGAAACCATCACCCTCTCCAAGCCTGCCTCTACCTGCCCTTCCTGCGGCCACAAGATTCGGGCCTGGGAGAATGTTCCGGTTGTGAGTTGGCTGTTCCTTGGCGGCAAATGCTCTTCCTGCAAAACCCGGATTTCGTTGCGTTATCCGTTGGTTGAGGCAGTTACAGCAGCATTTTCGGTGGTTACGGTGTTTGTGCTGGGGCCGACCGATGCCGCGCTTTGGGCGTTGTTGCTGGTATGGGCGCTGGTGGCGTTGACGGTGATTGATTTCGATACCCAGTTGCTGCCAGACAGCATCACCCTGCCGCTGATGTGGCTGGGCCTGGTGCTGAATTATTTTGGCGTGCTGACGGATTTTGAGAGTGCCTTCTGGGGTGCCGTGGCGGGGTATTTGTCGCTTTGGTCGGTGTACTGGCTGTTCAAGCTGGCCACCGGTAAGGAAGGCATGGGCCACGGGGATTTCAAGTTGCTGGCGGCGCTTGGGGCCTGGCTGGGATGGCAGTTGTTGCCGGCAGTGATTTTGTTGTCGTCCCTGGTGGGGGCTGTGGTTGGTATTGCGCTGATGGTATTCAAGAAGCACGGGCGTGAGGTGCCGATTCCGTTTGGGCCTTATTTGGCGGCGGCTGGGTTACTTGGATTGTGGTTTGGGGCGGAAATTCAGGGCTTCTGGTTTGGGTTTTTGGGAGTTTGATGCGTGAGGATTATTGGCTTAACAGGCGGTATCGGCTCCGGAAAATCTACCGTGGCACGGCTATTTGGCGAACTGGGCGTGCACTGGGTGGATGCCGATAATGTGGCCCGTGAAGTTGTGGAACCGGGGCAGCCGGCATTGGCGCAAATTGCGGAGCATTTCGGTGCTGAGGTGTTACAGGCAGATGGTTCTTTAGACCGCGCCTGGTTGCGGCAGCGGGTGTTTGCAGAGCCTGCGGAGCGGGAGTGGCTGGAACAGTTGTTGCACCCGGTGATTAGGGAGGAGCTGGTTCGCCAGCTGCATAACCCTCCCAGCCTTTCGGCTAAGGGCAACTCCGGCGATTATCCGTTACCTTATGTTCTGCTGGTATCTCCCCTGCTTCTGGAAACCAATCAACATCAGCTGGTTGAGCAGTTGATTGTGGTGGATGTGCCGGAGGAGGTGCAGCTGGAGCGCACTATGGCGCGGGACGCCAATACCCGGGAACAGGTGGAGCGGATTATGGCGGCGCAACTGGGCCGGGACGAGCGGCGGGCGCGGGCAAGCGCTATTATTGATAATAACCGCCCGCTGGATAACGTGGAGCTTCAGGTTTGTGAGCTGCATAACCGTTTGCTGGCTGAATTCAGTTAAGGAGCTTCGGCTGCGTTACACCTCTTTTTTTGTCTCGTTCCTGGCCTTCGGCGCGGTTCTGGCACCCACAGCCCGTGGCGGCGAGCCGGTGTTCAATATGCAAGCGGCGCCGGTGTCCGAAGTGCTGTCGCCCTATCGCCTGCCGGCGTCTTTCTATACCTTTGATCCCGATGAATACTGGGCGGAGCCGGAGGATTCCTGGTGGCTGGATTTCAGCAACTGGGTGATTCGCCAGGAACGCCGGCACGGGGTTAACGTGCAATCCATGGGCGCCTGGGCAGACCAGACCCTGTCTGGCTCCAGTCATGTTCTGCCCAACAACGAAAGCTACCTTCGCCTGGGCTTCGCGGCAGAATCGGAATACAGCAACCTGGCCAGTTTCGAGCCGGAAGCCCGGTTCCGGCTGGATGTACCCACGGCCGAGGAAAGGCTGCGGCTGGTGGTGGAGAGCGAAAGCGAGGAACTGATCCCCCTGGCCGAGCGGGAGCGAGACCGCACTTTAACCGAGCCCGAGCGTACCGAAACCGAAACCACCGGTGCCCTGCGCTACCTGACCCAGGTGGGCGATGCCATCAACCTGTCCACGGATATCGGCGGCCGGCTGCGGCTGCCCCCGGAAGCCTTCTGGCGCACGACCGCCAGCAAGGGCTGGCGAATCGATGAAGACTGGGCATTCAACCTTAAACAACGGGTTTACTACTATCACACCGAAGGCTGGGGCGCCCGCTCCTGGATGGGCTGGGACCGGCCGGTGAATAATGGCTGGCATTTTTTTGCGTCGTCAGAACTTGAGTGGATTCACGATGAACGCCGGTTCGATGCGGCGCAGATTTTCAGTGTGCGCAAGCGCCTGAATAACCGGTCGGTGGTTACGCCCCGCATTGGTGTTCTAGGCGAGAGCCAGCCGTCCTGGCGCACTACGTCCTACTTTGCGGATTTCACCTGGCGTTATCGCATGTACGAAGACTGGCTGTTCGCCGAGGTGGTGCCGGCCCTGGAGTCCCCCCGGGAAGACAGCTTCCAGGACCGGGCCTCGGTGGTATTGCGTATCGAAATGTATTTTTCCGGAACCATCAGCCGTGACTAGACCCCGCCACAAAAGCAAACCGGCCGCGGAAGCCCTAACCCTTACCCCCATTGCCTACACCCGCTCCTGTTTTCAGGACAAGTTCGGGGTGCCGCGCCAGCCGGGGCTCACCAAAAATGCCCACGCCAGTTTGGTGATTGAACCGCCGTTCGACCGGGAAGACGCCTTCCGTGGCCTGGAATCCGCCAGCCACCTGTGGCTGGTGTTCCAGTTCCACGAGGCGGTGCGGGCGGAATGGCGGCCTGTGGTGCGCCCGCCCAGATTAGGCGGCAACAAGAAGATGGGCGTGTTCGCCAGCCGCTCGCCGTTCCGGCCTAACAGTCTGGGTTTGTCGGTGGTAAAAAATGAGGGTTTGGACAGGCACAACGGTCGGCTGGTGCTGAAGATCAGCGATCATGACCTGATTGAAGGCACGCCCATCCTGGATATCAAACCCTACCTGCCGTTTGCCGATGCGCTTCCGGAGGCCTCCCTGGGCTGGGCCGAGGAAGAGCCGCTGCAGCGGCTGCCGGTTGCCTTCACCCCGGAAGCGGAATCACAACTGGCTGCCCTGCCCCCGGCCGAGTACCCGGATTTGCGCGGGCTGATTGAAGATGTGGTGAGTTACGACCCCCGCCCTTCGTTCCGCCGGGGCCGGGACGAGGAGCGCATTTACGGCGTGCACCTTTACAACCTGAACGTTCGTTTTCGTTTTGTAAACGAGGGCACTGCGGCAGGTGTGGAAGTGGTATCGGTCTGCTAAACTGCCGCTGGTGATTTTGTAGTCGACACAGGGAACTTGTGCCTTTGCCTTCCAAGCGGTTATTCAAGCGTTTAGGTGTTCGCCCACTGGCCTTGCGGCTGCTGGCCTGGGTACTTTTGTACAGCGTGGTGCTGTCGCTGGTAGCCACCGGCGCACAGATGTATGGCGAGCTGGCCAAGGTGTCTTCGTTCCAGCAGTTCTATGACGAGGTGCTGGGCCAGGCACTGCACAACCTCTGGTTCCAGTCGATTGTGGTGATGCTGGGCACCCTGGGCATGCTGCTGATTGTGCGCGTTACCCTGTTCCGGCACCTGGAAACCATGGCGGATTACGCCGCCAGGCTGAACCTGGATGCCCTGGTAGACCCCCTGAAGCTGCGCCGTAAGGCCCCCAAGCGCCCGGATGAGCTGTCAGAGCTGGAGCAGGCCCTGAACCGCATGCGCCTGCAAATCCTGGAAGACACCCGCTCCCTGCGCCAGGACTCCCTTAAATCCCGGGACGAGCGCGACCAAGCCATTCGTGCCAACCACGCCAAGAACCAGTTCCTCGCCAACGTCAGCCACGAACTGCGCATTCCCCTGCAATCCGTACTCGGTTACGCCAACCTGCTGACCGACACCCCGCTGGACCAGGAACAGCGGGAGTATGTGAGCACCTTGCTGGGCGCGTCGGAAAACCTCTCCGCCATCATTAACGACCTGCTGGACATCTCTGCCATGGAAGCCGGCAAGATGGAGCTGGAAGCCATTCCGTTCGACCTGCGGGAAACCCTGAACGACCTCATCCACATGCTCGGTGGCCGGGCCAGGGAGAAAGGCCTGGCCCTGGAAGTGCGGGTGGATGAGAACCTGCCCTGGGCGCTGGTGGGCGACCCGGTGCGCATTCGCCAGCTGATGCTGAACCTGTTGTCCAACGCCATCAAGTTTACCGATTCCGGCCATGTGCTGATCAGCATTGAAGTGCTGGGCCGCCGGGGCGATAAGGTGCGCCTGCGGCTGGCCGTGGAAGACACCGGCGTGGGCATTAACCCGGAGGATGTTCCGCTGGTTTATGAGCCCTATGTGCAGCTGGGCCAGCAGTTCCAGCGGCAGACACCGGGGGCCGGGCTGGGGCTGACCATCTGCCGCCAGCTGATCGGGCTGATGGGCGGCTCGCTGGACCTGGAAAGCCGGCCCGGTGAAGGTTCCACCTTCTGGGCAGAAGTCAGCCTGCCGGAAGCGGCCGACAGCACCGCTCGGGTGCGGCCGGATTCCCGCAAGGTGAATCACAAGCGTATCCTGGTGGCCGACTCCTACGAGTTGTCCCGCAAAATTACCCTGGAAATGCTGTCCCGCCACGAGGTTCACATTGAAGCGGTACGCTCGGCGGGCGAGGCGCTCACCTACCTGCGCCAGGCCTTTGATGCAGGCACACCTTACGATGCGATTATCCTGGATGGCTTTGTGCCGGATATGGACAGCGACTTGCTGTGCCGGCAGATTCGCGGCAACCCGCAGTGGCAGGATATGCGCCTGCTGATTCTCTCTTCCAACCCCCAGCGGGGCGATGCCGAACATTTCCGCCAGGCCGGAGCCGATGCGTTTCTGAGCAAATCGCTGCGGGAGTCTTACCTGATTCCGATTCTGAACCAGCTATTTGTGGATGCAGAGCAGCAGGAAAGGCGGTTCCTGACCCGTTTTTCCCTGCAGTCCCTTAACCACACCGGCTCGATCCGCAAGGAACTGGCCTGCGGCTGCATGCAGGTGCTGCTGGTGGAAGACAACCCGGTTAACCGCACCCTCACCCGCCGCCTGCTGGAGAAACTCGGCTGCCAGGTGATGACCGCCAACGATGGCGAAGCCGCGCCCTCCCTGTACCAGACCCACCAGTATGATGTGATCATGATGGACTGCGTGATGCCCCGGGTAGACGGTTTTGAAGCCACCCGCCGGCTGCGCCAGTGGGAGCGGGACAATCACAAACCTCGGGTACCGGTGGTGGCCCTGACCGCCAGCGCGATGGAAGAAGACGAGGAGAAGTGCCGGGCGGCGGGCATGGATTCCTTCGTAGCCAAGCCGGTGAACCTGGAGATGTTGCGGGCGGTGCTGGACCAGTATTGCCAGGCCGCGGCCAGCACGGACTAAGCTCGCGCCTCATAACCCCGCCCCGTAACCCCTTAACAGCGACTTACAGCCATTTAAGTTGTGGCGCCGCGCGCAGGTGTTTACCATTCCCTCCGAATTAAAATGAAAGCAACAAAGGTGTCATCATGAAGATTACCCGCATCTCTGCCCTCGCTTTGTCCCTGGCTGCCGCTCCGGTATTGGCCAGCGACCTGGACCTGAGCCTGACCAACGATTCCGTTAAGGGCCAGGTAAACTTCTTCGGCACCCAGGACGAACTGCAGCTGGGCGCTGGCTACACCTATCACGAAGGCAGCCGCCACATCGGCAACGTGGACTTCCACGCCCAGGGCCGCACCGCCCTTGGCAACCTGCCTACCACTGCCGGCATTGGCTTGCGCGGCATCGCCTGGGATGACGACCAGGTAGACGGCGGCGCTGTGGGCCTTGGTGGCTTTGCCACGGTAAACATCCCGGATGTACCGGGCCTGTCGGTTTCCGGCAGCCTGCACTACGCCCCGAGCATTCTGTCTTTCGGTGATTCCGACGACATGACCAGCGTAGAACTGCGCGGCAGCTACCGGGTTATCCGCAACGCAGAAGTGTTCGCCGGTTACCGCTACCTGAACACTGAACTGGATTTCCGCGGCTCTCCGGATATCAACCTGGACGAAGGCGTGATGGCCGGTATGAAGATCTTCTTCTGATACCCGCCTTGCGGCCGCCCGGTTTGATGCCGGGTGGCCGATTCGTGCCCGCTTTCACGCTCTCCCCTTTGTTTTGCTGCTAGGCTGTGCCGAGATACATTATCCGGATTGCCTTGCATGAAATGTCGCCTGATTCCTGCCCTAGCCCTGCCCTTTCTTCTGACCGCCTGCGGCGGTGGTGACAGTGCCATTGATGGCGCCCGCGAGATTCCCAACCGTTTTGGCAATACCGTCAACGCCCTGGACGACTTTAACCCCGGCAGCACCGGCGATTCCGGCAATACCGCCGGCCTGAAGGCCAACGAAGTGCGGATCACCATGGAAGTGCCCGCCTTTTATGCCCCGGATGCGGAACAAACCCGGCGCAACCTGAGAATCGTAACTCCGGACCAGGTGCAGGTGTACCGGAGTAACCAGGGCGGGCAGAACCTGGGCACCGTGCCCTACAGCACCAGCACCGGGGAAGACGGCCATGTGATTGTGTCCTTTCCTGACGGCCAGCCGATCGGCCCGGATGTGGTGATTGAAGCCCGCTATTCCGGCGGCGGCCAAACAATTGCGATGAAAGCCCTGGCGGCGGATTCGGACCGGGATGTGAAGGTGAATCCGTTCTCCCACTACCTGGTGCAAAACGGACTTGGCGGCTACTCCTCCACCGAGTTCCAGGCCGTGATGGACTGCGTGAACGACCGGGGCGGCGCGCTGTGCCTGAACAAGTATGTGTGGTCCAGCCTGGCCGACCAGGTGCACGATTTCGAGATCGATATTGCCGGCAACCTGAAGCTGGATGCCGCCATTGGCATGCTGGCCTCGCGTGCGGATTTTGCCGGCTATATCGACCAGATGGCGGACTATGCCCTGCTGGGCCCGAATGCGTCCGGCACCATCCGCGCCAGCTCTGCAGATTACAACTCGGTATTTCTGGGCCTGGAACTGGGCCCCACCTTCCGTGACGCCCGCTTCCCCGGTGCCGGCCAGTGGGGCGCTCGCACGGCACAGGAAGAAGACCTTGGCGGGGCATTTCTGTACCCGGCCCTGACCCTCACCTCCTTCGAGGCCTTCAACATCAACGTGACTTCACTGGCCACCGATATTCCCTATGACCGGAGCACCCTGGTTCACGGCTTTACCAACCCGGACGGCCACCAGTTCTCCCGGGAAACCGGCTGGACCCGAAACAGCCATTCCAGCTCACCGGGTGCGGCTACCCTCACACCGCCCTCAGAAGACGGCTCCGACCCTGCCCGCCTGCTGGCCGGCCGCGCCCTGTACCAGAGCATTACCGATGAACCGGGCAGTGCCAACAATGGCTGGACCCGCAATCCCTATTTTATGGATGCCTTCACCTCCGCCCCCGGCACAGAGAACCAAAGCCCGGACCGGGTACTGGGCAGCTACTTTACCGCCGGCAAGGCCATCGCCCTGGCGGACGCAGACGGCAAGCTGAAGCGCCAGCAAACCCTGGAAGAGCACTACCTCTCTGTGCTGGAGCTGCACCTGTTGCGCAGCGAAGACTTCAATATGGCCGGCATTACCGGAAGCGATTACAACCTGGTCTACCTGACTGCCCAGTTTGGCGGCAGCAACCCCATCACCTTCGAAATCGGCTATGGTGAGCTGGACGGCTCGGATGGGGCACTGACCACGAATAACGCGACCATCTACCGTGACAACACGGGGGCTGCGGGAGCAGGAGCGTCTTCCGCCGTGACCGACACCTGGAACATTGCCAACCGCCCCGCCCAGCTCAGTTCCGGCATTAAGAATATCGGCCGGCTGGCCCTGTGCCGCAGCTGTACCGAAAGCGAGCCGCCGCTGGGTCTTGGCGCCGCTACGCCCGATGGCTCCCTGCTGGCGTTCAATCTCGACGACACGGGACTTGGCGATGGCCTGGTGATCGCCGGCAAGACAACCACCCTGGCCGCCCCCATTGCCGGCGACTACCGGGTTCAGGGCACGATAATCGCGATGGACGCTGACCAGAACAGGTTGTATCAGGTGGCTGAAGGTACGCTCACACTGACCGATACGGGTGCAGACCTGAAAGCAACCAGCTACCGGGTTAGCCATACCATTACAGAGAACACCGTAGGCACTGCGGAAGAAGATGTGTTCAACCTCGGGTTCACCGTGACACCCGGCGGCAACGGCAGCATCCAACTGGCAGGAGGCGAGCTTGTTCTGAACGGCTTCTACACCGAATCCGGTGACCAGATTTTCCTCGTAGTTCAAGACAACACCGGCCCGGAATTACGCACCGGCCTGCTGATCGCGACACTCATTCCGGAATCAACGGCAGCTCAGTGAACAGGCGTAAGCCGTATAACCTGTTATAATTCCAGCCATATCGATTTTGGCGAGAGGTTTTATGACGTTAATTTCCCGGGCACTTTTGCTGTGTGCTCCCCTGGTGTTATTTGCGATTGCCGGTGCTTTGTATTCCCCCGCCCCCCCGGAAAGTGAAGACACCGACATTGCCCTGGGCTCCCTGCCCGAACTGCCTGAATGGACCGCCGACGGCCTGCCGGATTTTTCCCGGTACCGCGACACCACAGAACGAAAGGCGGCGTTTTTCTCGTTTCTTTACCCGCGCATTGAACTGGCCAACAACCGCATTCTGCTGGAGCGGGAATACCTGCAATCCCTGGCTGGTAAAGAGGAACTATCCGACGATGAACTGGAGTGGCTGGAACGGCAAGCGGACCGGCTGAGAGTCGAGGCAAAGAATGGCAGCCCCAAACAGTTTGCGGAACTCATGGAAAAGCTGGATGTGATTCCCCCGTCCCTGATTATGGCCCAGGCCGCCAATGAATCCGCCTGGGGCACTTCCCGCTTTGCCACCGAAGGCAACAACCTGTTCGGCCAGTGGTGCTTTACCCGCGGCTGCGGGCTGGTGCCCCTGAGCCGCCCGGAAGGGGCTAACCATGAGGTGGCAAAGTTTTCGTCACCTTATTATTCTGTGCGCTCTTACATCCAGAATCTTAACCGGCACCCTGCCTACCAGCAGCTTCGCTCGATACGCGCGGCCGCCCGGGCCGATGGCAAGGCGCTTTCCGGCATTGCCCTGGCACAAGGCCTGCTGAGCTATTCCGAAAGGGGCGAAGAATATATAAAAGAGATCCGCGCCATGATTCGCTACAACAACCTGGAATTCTACGACAAGCAATTCCAGGCTCAACTGGACTGACGAGACATTCCCATGCTGGACTTTTTGCCCGCCCCGCTGAAAGGGATCCTGGTGGTTTTGCTTATCCTGCTTAACACCCTGATTTTCTTCCCGTTTTTGCTTCTGTTCGCCATCATCAAACTGATTATTCCGGTGAAGGTGGTGCGTACCCTGTGCACACGGGTGGTGAACCTGATTGCCTGGTACTGGATTGGCTTCAACAACACCCTGGCCGATCTGTTCCACAAGATTGAGTGGGATATTCGCGGCGCCCGGGAGCTGAGCAAGAAGCACTGGTACTTCGTAACCTGCAACCACCAGAGCTGGACCGACATCACCGCCATACAGTACGCCCTGAACAGCAAGATTCCTTTGCTGAAGTTTTTCCTGAAAAAGGAGCTGATCTGGGTGCCGCTGCTGGGGGTGGCCTGGTGGGCGCTGGATTTCCCGTTCATGCACCGGCACACCAAGGAACAGATTGCCAGGCGGCCGGAGCTGAAGGGCAAGGATATCGAGGCCACTCGCAAGGCCTGCGAGAAGTTCCGCTACACTCCGGTGAGCATTTTCAACTTTATGGAAGGCACCCGCTTTACCCCGGAAAAGCACGCACGGCAGAACTCCCCCTACAAGAACCTGCTGAAACCGAAAGCCGGCGGCACCGCGTTTGTGTTCGGCGCCATGGGTGAGATGATCCACACCATGCTGGATGTGACCATTGTGTACCCGAACGGACGGCCCGGTATGTGGGATTACCTGAGCGGCCGGGTGCGCCGGATTATCATCGACATCCGCACCCGGGAAGTGCCGGAACGTTTTCTGGGCATGGATTACGAAGGCAACCGGGAGCTGCGGGCAGACTTCCAGCGCTGGGTGAGCGGGATCTGGGCGGAGAAGGACGCCCGCATCGAGGAACTGAAAGCGGGCGCCTGATTACAGGATGCCCAGTTCGCGAGCCCGGACAATGGCCTGGGTTCGCGATTTCACGTCCAGCTTGGCGTTGATCCGGCGGGCGTGGGTTTTCACCGTGTGCAAGGAGATGTGCAGCTTGTCTGCGATCTCTTGGTTAGACAGGCCCTGGGCGATCAGCTCCAGCACGCCCTGCTCCCGGTCGCTGATGGGTTCGGCCAGGGTCTCGCTGGGTGCCGGTGCACTGTTAATGCGGAACAGCCGGCCCAGGTCACGGGTGAAGGCACTTTCCGGCAATTGTCCGAAGCACTTTTCCATCAGTGGCGTGAGTTCGTTAACCAGCTCTGCAAATGGGCTGATAAAGCGCTCGCTGGCAGCCTGGCGAATCACCTGCTCCAGCTGTTTCCTGGCGGCCGGCAAGCCCTTCTCCTGTTGCAGCAGGACTGCACTCAGCAGGCCAACGTGCAGCCCCAGCCCCCAGGGCAAGGTATCGCCGTAACGGCCCAGAACGGCGTCCAGCCGCTCTCGGGCACGAACCAGGTCACCTCGGCCCATGTCCGCCCGAACCTGAAGGCAGTCCATCAGCCCCGGCATCATCGGGAACAATTCCGGCACGCAACCACCCTGTCGATACGGCTGAAGCTTTTCGATGGCCTGGGCGGCACTGTCTGTCTGGCCATGGGATAGCCAGCAGCTGGCCTTCAAGGCTTCCAGTACCGGCACGTACAGGGATTCATCCACCTGCCAGGCGTGCATGGCCCGCTCTGCCCGGCCAATCCACACAAAGGCATCTTCCAGGCGACCCTGGGCCTTACACATCAGTACCCTCAGGGCCATGGCCAGCAACAGGCCGAGGTCCCGGGTCTGTTCGGCATGGCGTGAGCAACTCACCAGCAGACGATCGGCTTCGTCCAGCCGGCCCTGATGCCACAGCACCAGCACCAGGTTCAGCTCCAGCCGGGTTTCGCCGATACGCGCCGGGCGGCTGAGTTCGTGCATGGCGGTGTCCAGGCCGGTTCTGAGCAACTGCTCGGCATGCCCGAGCGCGCCCTTACCGAGTTCAATACGGGCGTGGGCGTAAACCGCCAACGCTTCAGAACCGGAGTCTCCCGCTTCCCGGGCCAGCTTGGCCGCGGCGCGGTTGGCGTCCCGGGCTTCGTGGAATTTGCCGGCCGCACACAAGGCGCTGGCACGGACAATCTGGGTCACCAGCTGGGCCTGGGGTGATAAGCCTCCAGCGGCGAGCGCTTTGTCTGCCATGGCCAGGGCCGGCTGCACATAGCCTTCGCCACGCAGGATAAAGGCTTTCAGCGCGTAGATGCGGGCTTCCTGCTGTTCCCGGTCTTCCGGCGAGAAGCCTTCGAGCAACTGCCGGGCCTGGCGGAACTGTCCGCCAATGGCATGAACCCAGCTGTAGACAATGCGTAATCGCGCGCTGCGCTCCAGCAAGCCGGCCGGCAGGTGTTTGCGCAGGGTGAGCAGGGATGCTGTGTCCTGGCCCAGCAACAGGGCTTCGGTACCCTCAGAGGCAATGCGCACGACTTCTTCGGCATCTCCGGACAGCAGTGCGTACTTCAATGCCTCCGGAAACTGGTTGCGCTGCCCGAACCAGCGGCTGGCCAGCAGCATGCGAGTGTTGTAACCACCCAGTGCCCGTGTTTTCAGCCAGGCCTGAAGTAACGGATTCAGGCGATACCAGCGGCCCCGGCCGGATACCGGCTGCAGGGGCAAACCCTTTTCACAGGCCACGGACGGAAGCATACCCGAGTCGCCAACCGATGCCTGCAGCGCAATAAACAGTTCATCCGACACCCCGTCCAGCTCCGCCATCATGCGCAGCGAATTCATCTGGCCGGGTGCCATCTGCCCCAGCACCGAGCCTTTCAGGAAGCGTTCAACGGAGGGTGTTTCTTCCATCGGCCGGCGTTCCGGGCTGCGCAGCAACTCCCGCCGGTACAGGGCCAGCGGTGTGGGCCAGCCTTCGGTGAGGCTATACAGGTGATCAATGGCGACACTGGTAATCAGGCTGTCCGGCCGGGCGTCCCGGAAGTAGGCAAAGGTTTCCGAGCGGGTAAATGCCAGGCTCTCGCGGCCGACACATTGGTAACGGTTTTCCAGCTCAAGGGTGTGGCATTCGAACGGCAACGGCAGCCGGGAGGTAAAGGCTACCGACAGGTTGCCCGGCATATCGCAGACAAGCTGCTGTAGCAGCCCGCCCACCGCAGGATTGGTCAGGTGGTGCAGGTTATCCAGCACCAGGACATCCCGGCCTTGCTGCTCCAGGCGGCCCTTGGCCACCAGCATAACGGCCAGGTTGTCTTCAAACGTGCCGCCACCCTGATTCCCGGGATGAAGGGACTGGGGCAAATCCAGCGCCATGGCGATGAGGGATAATAAACGGGACGGCGCGTTGTCGCCGGCATTCAGGGTAACCCAGCGAATCCGGTCAAACTCACTGGCACCCTCGCTCAGGGCGCTGACCAGGCTGTGGGTTTTGCCGTAACCGCAGGGCGCCTCCAGCATTAACAGTGAGCGGGGCGCGAGGCTATCCAGAATCTGCCTGGAAAGCGCGGGGCGGGACTGGTGATCTTTGGGAATGGCCGGCAACTGAAGCCGGTGCTCCAGTAAATCCCGAACCAGCTCGCCATTTTGCAGGCTGGTATTGGCGCCCTGAAACTCGTCGTTGGCGGCGTTGCCTTCGTTAAAGGATTTCACTCACAGCCCCGATTACACCTTTAGTATTAGTGATTGGCCTCGAGAGTAAACCAAAGCAGGGTCTGGCTGCAAAAAATTGGCGGGGGCAGACAAAGTCTGTGACGATTTTCCATCGTCACAATGTGATAGCGATCAATCGAGTAGGAGGGGGAGT
>NZ_AXBV01000068.1:0-275 GCF_000475255.1 Marinobacter sp. ES-1 | reverse complement strand
TACTAATTCGAAATAAAGTAAGCGAACATTACCCGGAGATATAAGCCAAATCCGGATGGCCAAAAAACGATTTCAATAGTCGTGGCAATTTTTGCAAACGTCGAAGCTGCCGGTAAACAGTGCTCCGAAGTTGTTCTTTGCTGTTAATGATCTTTTTACCGACGTGATGGTATTTGATATAGCCCCAAACAGACTCGTCAGGATTCAGCTCCGGCGAGTACGGCGGCAGGAAGAACAACCTGAGCTTGCCGTCGAGACTCTCAACATAGTCTCGA
>NZ_AXBV01000067.1:0-30497 GCF_000475255.1 Marinobacter sp. ES-1 | reverse complement strand
GTGCCGTAAGGAGCGGTTTTCGGGAGGGACACCCATCCGCGCCCTACCCGCGAACCCGGCAGGCTAGGTGCGGAGTGGGCGCTTTAACCGAAGTTAGACTGACACCACCTCAGCGTGAATGGCCTCCAAGGCAGCCAGGGGGTCAGATGCCTGGGTAATCGGGCGGCCGATGACGAGGTAGTCGGAGCCGGCTTTGAGGGCATCGGTTGGGGTCATGATGCGTTGCTGGTCGCCTTTGTCGGCAGTCAGGGGGCGGATTCCCGGGGTGATTAGCTGGAAGCCGGCACCCTGCTCAGCTTTCAGGCGCGGGGCCTCCTGAGCGGAGCAGACGACGCCATCCAGGCCGCAGTTCCTGGTGAGGGCTGCCAGGCGGGATACCTGGGCTTCTGCGGAGTCGGTGATGCCGATGCCGGCGAGGTCGGCGTCAGACATGCTGGTGAGCACGGTAACGGCAATCAGCAAGGGCTTGTCAGCACCAAAGGACTCCAGGCGCTCGCGGCAGGCCACCATCATCTTTTCGCCGCCGGAGGCGTGCACGTTCACCATCCAGACGCCCAGGTCGGCTGCCGCAGCAACGGCGGCAGAAGTGGTGTTGGGGATGTCGTGGAATTTCAGGTCCAGGAACACGTCAAAGCCCCTGCCCTGCAGCGACTTGACCAGTTCCGGGCCGGAGCGGGTGAACAGTTCCTTGCCGACTTTCAGGCGGCACTTGGCCGGGTCCAGCTGGTCAGCGAGGGCCAGCGCGGGGTCTTGGGACGGAAAGTCCAGGGCGACGATGATTTTCGGGTCGTTAAGGGTTTGCACAGTAGAGTTCCGCATTCGGTAAATTAAGTTCGTTATTCCGCTTCGACGCCCTGAATGGGCCTGACGGTTTCCCATTGCTTGCAGCTCGGGCACAACCAGTGCAGTTGCTGGCCGGAGAAACCGCAGCTTACGCAGCGGTATACTGGCCGGTTGGCGAGGATCAGGTGCCCTATCCGGCTTACCAACCGGCCTTCATCGGTGGTCATGCCCTTTTCATATCCGGCAATTTCAACCAGGCGCAGCAAGCCGCGAACGGAGGGCCGGAGTTCCAGCTCCTGGCGCAGCAGGTCGATCGCTGCCGGGCGCCCTGCCGAGCGCTCGACGGATTCTACCAGCGCCAGCAGCAAACTGGTGCCGGGATATTGCTCGTAGAGTTTGCGCAGTTTCTTCGCCAACCGGCCTACGTCGCCATGCTCCCGCTCTAATTTCATCAGACGGTCCACGGCTTCCGGGCCGAAGTCCGGATTCTGCTCGAATACTTTCAGGCTTTGATTGCCGGCCTCCCGATAGTTGCCCTGGCGTATCTGCATTTTCATCAGCAGAAGGGTCGCTCTGACACAGGAGCGATCGTAATCGAGGGCTTCCTTGGCCAGCTTCTGGGATGTCCAGCGGTCGTCTTTGTTCAGAGCCGCATCGGACAGTTCGCAGGTTATGTAGGCCAGTGTCTTGAACATGGCGGGGTCAGCATCGGAGCGGGTCAGCGTCTGGGCCACCTGGGCGGCTTTCTCCCATTCCCGTTCCTGCTGGTACAGCTCGATGAGCTCCCGGGCAGCCCGGCGGCCGTACTCGCGATCGCCCATTAACTGGTGAAACAGCGCCTCGGCCCGGTCAAGGAGACCGGCGTTCAGGTAATCCATGGCCAGTTCAAAGGTAACCTGGGGGGTGTAGCGTGCCGGCAGCTCCGGACGGGCAAGCAGGTTCTGGTGTATCAGAATCGCCCGGTCGGTTTCGCCCTTGTTGCGGAAGTGGCTGCCAATAGAGAGATGAAGGCTGACGGTATCCCGGTTAACAGCCAGGGACTGCACGAAGTTTTCGACCGCCTGGTCAGAATAGTTGGTAAAGAGAAACTGCAGACGATCCCGAACCGAATCTTCGTTATCAATGCTCTTGCGGGAACGATGGCGCTGCTTACTGTAGCGGCCAACGACCCAGCCGGCGGCAACCGCTACTGTCAGAAGCAGCCAGTTAAACACCATATCCATTACAGCGTCCGGTCGTTTTCGGCCCTGGATTTTTCAAGTGCCTGCTCGGCACGATCAAGTCGTTTTTGAAGGTTACGGCGGGATACCGAGGTGCGGAAAGTTCCGAGCATGGTAATCAGCACGCCAATCAGCGCGCCAATCACAAAGGACATGATAATCCAGACTGCCACACCGTGAGGCTGGGTCTCAAACAACAGGAAATTAAGCGAGACCGCCATCTGGTTGTTGAGCGAGAACACCAGCGCCAACAATATAAGAAGCAGAACCAGAACGGTGATAAGGATCTTCTGCAGTCCAGCCATGTCGTTTGCGCTCCAGACGGGCAAATCGCCCGATGCTACGGTGTCCTTTGATCAGTGCGGGCGTGGTTCAGAAGCCTTTTTTCAGACTGTCGTTCACCTGCTCACGCAACTCTTTACCAGGCTTGAAGTGGGGCACAAACTTGGCAGGCAATTGAACCGCTTCCCCGGTTTTCGGGTTGCGACCGGTGCGGGCTTCCCGGTGATGCAGGGAAAAACTACCAAACCCCCGGATTTCAATTCTTTGACCATCAGCAAGAGCCTGGGACATATGCTCGATGACCGTTTTAACCGCGAGCTCAACATCCTTGACGGAGAGCTGAGTCTGCTTCGAGGCAATCAGTTCTACCAGTTCGGACTTCGTCATGAGGCGTTTCCCTCTGTCGTTATTATTCCGTGGTCACTTACCGGATTCCAATGCCTCTAGTTTAGCCAAACCAGAAAAAAACACAAAAAAAACGGGCTCTTAGAGCCCGTTTTTTTGACACCAATCGGAATTTTATTCCTTGTTGGCGTTCTGCTGCTGCATCTGTTCCTTGATCAGGTCACCGATAGTGGTGGCACCTGAGGACTCAGCAGCCTTGCTGCGTACATTTTCCAGGGCCTGCTTGTCGTCCTCTACGTCTTTGGACTTAACAGACAGGTTGATGACGCGGTTCTTGCGATCGATGCTGATGATCTTCGCTTCAACTTCTTCGCCTTCCTTCAGAACGTTACGCGCGTCTTCTACGCGGTCACGGCTGATTTCGGAAGCCTTCAGTACCGCTTCAACTTCTTCGTTCAGGGCAATGGTGGCGCCTTTGGCGTCAACTGCAGAAACAGTACCCTTAACGATGGAGCCCTTGTCGTTCAGCTGAACGAACTCGGCAAACGGATCGCTTTCCAGCTGCTTGATGCCCAGAGAGATACGCTCACGCTCGGGATCAACAGACAGGATAACGGTTTCAACTTCGTCGCCCTTCTTGTACTCGCGAACGGCTTCTTCGCCAGTCTCGTTCCAGCTGATATCGGACAGGTGAACCAGGCCGTCGATGCCGCCATCCAGACCGATGAAGATACCGAAGTCAGTGATTGACTTGATCTTACCGGAGATGCGGTCACCCTTGTTGAAGTTGCTGGAGAAATCTTCCCACGGGTTGGATACGCACTGCTTGATACCCAGGGAGATACGACGACGCTCTTCGTCGATATCCAGGATCATCACTTCAACTTCGTCACCTACCTGAACAACCTTGGACGGGTGGATGTTCTTGTTGGTCCAATCCATTTCGGATACGTGAACCAGACCTTCCACACCTTCTTCCAGCTCGGCAAAGCAGCCGTAGTCAGTCAGGTTGGTTACGCGTGCAGTAACCTTGGAGCTTTCCGGGTAACGACCTTTGATGTCGACCCACGGATCTTCGCCCAGCTGCTTCAGGCCCAGGGATACGCGGTTACGCTCGCGATCGAACTTCAGGACCTTAACATTGATTTCGTCGCCCACATTCACGATTTCGCTCGGATGCTTGATGCGCTTCCAGGCCATATCAGTGATGTGCAGCAGGCCGTCAACACCGCCCAGATCTACGAACGCGCCGTAGTCGGTCAGGTTCTTGACGATACCCTTGATTTCCAGACCTTCGGTCAGGGTTTCCAGCAGAGCTTCACGCTGCTCGCTGTTTTCAGCTTCCAGAACGGCGCGGCGGGAAACAACCACGTTGTTACGCTTCTGGTCCAGCTTGATAACCTTGAACTCGAGTTCTTTGTTCTCCAGGTGCGCAGTGTCGCGAACCGGACGAACGTCTACCAGGGAACCCGGCAGGAAGGCACGGATGCCAGCCAGATCAACAGTGAAACCACCCTTGACCTTACCGTTGATGATACCCTTAACAACTTCTTCAGCTTCGAAGGACTTCTCGAGTACCTTCCATGCTTCAGCGCGCTTGGCCTTCTCACGGGACAGACGGGTTTCACCGAAACCGTCTTCAACTGCATCGAGAGCCACATCGACAACGTCGCCGACAGCTACTTCCAACTCGCCTTTTTCGTTCAGGAACTGGGAGGCGGGGATAACGCCTTCGGACTTCAGTCCGGCGTTAACGGTGACCCAGTCGTTATCGACGTCTACAACGGTTCCCTGAACAATGGAACCCGGTTGCATATCGATTTCTTTCAAACTTTCTTCGAAAAGATCCGCAAAGCTCTCGCTCATTATGTGCCCTATATGATCAACGCAAGTGTGCTCCGTGCCGCCAGCAACACGGTCTGTTAGTGATTTCCGGAATCAGCCAGCGGCTGGCAATTTGCGCTGCTTCCGGCATTCCAACGACAAAAAGGTGTAGTCAGGCCTGACCTGCTGCGGCCATACACCTGTCTAACACCTCTTCTATACTCAAACCCGTAGAATCAATGACTTGCGCATCATCTGCAGGCTTGAGAGGGGCCGCTGAACGGTTCATATCCCGCTCGTCACGTACCCGTATCTCTTCCAAAAGGGCGTCAATATTAACATCGACACCCGCTTGCATCAACTGGTTGTAGCGTCGCCTGGCCCGTTCTTCGGCGCTGGCAGTCAGGAAGATCTTGACCGGCGCGTCCGGGAACACCACGGTTCCCATATCACGGCCGTCTGCCACCAGGCCCGGTAACTGGCGAAAATCCCGTTGCCGCTGCAGCAGGGCATCGCGAACCGGCTGCATAACCGCAACCTTCGAGGCGTTATCACCACAGGTTTCGGTACGGATTTCCGAGGTGACATCCTCGCCGGCCAGAACCACTTTAACCGGGTGCCCTTCCCCGGTCGGCTCGAACGCCACATCCAGGGTCGCCGCCACTTTCACCAGCCCGGCTTCATCGTCCAGGGCAACGCCCTGCCGGGTTGCCGCCAGGGCAGTCAGGCGGTAGAGCGCGCCACTGTCCAGCAGGTGCCAGCCCAGCTTCCGGGCCAGCATCTGGGTAATGGTGCCTTTGCCGGAGCCCCCCGGGCCATCAACGGCAATTACCGGTGCCTTAGTCTGGGTCATTACTGAACACCTTCTGTACTGATCTGAATTCCTGTCTGCTTTGCCAGCTCAACGAAGCCCGGGAACGAGGTAGCCACGTTCGCACAATCGTTGATACGGATCGGGCCGTTAGCCCGCAACGATGCAACGGCAAACGACATGGAAATCCGGTGGTCTTCATGGCTTTCGACCGTACCGCCACCAATAGTCTGGCCGCCGTCAATAATGATGCCATCCGGCGTTACCGTGGTTTCCACGCCCAGCGCAGCCAGGCCGTCAGCCATCACCTGAATACGGTCGCTTTCCTTCACCCGCAATTCCTCGGCGCCGCGCAGCACGGTGCGACCCTCAGCGCAGGCGGCGGCAATGAACAGCACAGGGAACTCGTCAATAGCCAGCGGCACCTGGTCTTCCGGGATATCAATACCCTTCAGGCTCGCGGAGCGAACCCGCAAGTCAGCCACCGGCTCGCCACCAATCACCCGCTCTTCCAGCACCTCTATATCCGCGCCCATCTGGCGCAGAATATTGATCACACCAACACGGGTCGGGTTCATACCAACATGGCGCAGGGTCAGGTCGGAATCCGGGGCAATACTTGCCGCCACCAGGAAGAACGCTGCCGAGGAAATATCCGCCGGCACATCGATTGCACCGCCAGTCAGCTTGCCACCGCCGGTAACACTGGCCGTGGCGCCATCACGGTGCACGTGGTAGCCGAAACCCTGCAACATACGCTCGGTGTGGTCGCGGGTAGGAGCAGGCTCGGTTACGGAGGTCACACCTTCGGCGTACAGCCCTGCCAGCAACAGGCACGACTTCACCTGGGCACTGGCCACCGGCATGTCGTAGTGAATACCAGTGAGGTGCTGCCCGCCCCGGATCTTCAGGGGCGGACGACCACCTTCTGCGGTATCAATCACCGCACCCATGGCGCGCAACGGGTCGGCTACTCGGCCCATTGGGCGCTTGGACAGGCTGGTATCCCCGGAGAGTTCGGAGTCAAACGGCTGCGCAGCCAGCAGGCCGGCAAACAAACGCATCGCAGTACCGGAATTGCCCAGATACAGCGGGCCCCGAGGCGCCTGCAGGCCGTTCATGCCAACACCGTGGATGCGGACAAACCCGTCTTCCGGGCCTTCAATCGTTACACCCATATCCCGGAACGCCTGCAAAGTCGCCAGGCTGTCTTCGCCTTCCAGGAAACCCTTAACCTCGGTAATTCCCTCAGCCAGGGCACCCAGCATGATGGAGCGGTGAGACATGGACTTGTCACCCGGCACCCGGATATCACCCCGGACAGAACCGCCGGGTTGCATTAGGAAAGTCACCTGCTTGTCACTGTTATTCGTCACGTAAGCCTGCCCTGAAAGCATCTTGGAAAAATGTTCACGCGCCGCCTTGGCGCGACTGAATACCCGAAGCAGCGTAGCGCCATCACCGGCGGCGATGGCAGACCGAAGCTGGTCGAGGTCCTGGGTAAAGTGGTCAATCACCCGCAGCACAGCATCGCGGTTTGACAGGAAAATGTCGTGCCACATGACCGGATCGCTGGCCGCAATCCGGGTAAAGTCCCGGAAACCGCCGGCCGCGTACCGGAAGATGTCCATATTCTCGTCTTCACCCGCCAGCGTGTCCACCAGCGAGAAAGCGATCAGGTGCGGCAAATGACTGGTAGCCGCCAGCACTTCGTCATGATAGGCCACAGACATGGTCAGCACCGTGGCTCCGGTGCCTTCCCACAGTGCCGTGAGCCTGCTGACACCTGAAGGAATCGCGCTATCGGCTGGCGTCAGGATGACTTTATGGTGGGCAAACAGCTCCGGGTTAGCGGCACGAATACCGCTCTTCTCTGAGCCGGCAATGGGATGCCCGGGAATAACAGTTGCGGGCAAGGTGCCGAAAACCGCCTCCACATCCGCAACAAAGCTCGACTTGGTGCTTCCGACGTCGGTCAGCAAGGCATCTTCTGCAAGAAATGGCTGAACCTGTTCGAGTACAGCCCGGGTAGCCCGAACCGGAACCGCCAGCACGATAAGGTCACTGCCCTGCACCGCCTGCTCAACACTTTCAGCGGCCTCGTCAATAACGCCGAGCTCAACCCCCAAAGCCGCATCTTCCGCTTTGCGGTCGAATCCCACCACGGTACCGGCCAGCCGGTACTTGCGCATTGCGCTGGCCAGTGAGCCGCCGATCAGGCCCAGGCCTATAACGGCAACACGACGGAAAACAGGCTCACGGGCGGTCAACTCAGCCTCCCTCACCCGCTGATACCAGCGCCTCGGCAAGGGCATCCAGGAAACGATCGTTCTCTTCCGGCAGGCCCACAGAAACCCGCAGATGACACGGCATACCATAGCCGGCTACCGGACGCACAATAACACCGTGGGTCAGCAGGGCCTGGTACACACCGGCCGCCTGCTCGCCCACTTCCACCGCGACAAAGTTACCGGCAGACGGAATATATGACAGGCCCATCCGGTCAAAGCCTTCGCACAGCTGGCGCAGGCCGGCTTCGTTCACTTCGCGGGAACGGTTCAGATAGGCTTCGTCTTCCAGAACTGCGGTGGCCGCCGCCAGGGCGACGGAGTCTACGTTAAACGGCTGGCGCACGCGGTTGAGAATATCGGCAATTTCCGGCGAGCTGATGGCATAGCCAACCCTCAGAGCAGCCAGCCCCCAGGCCTTGGAGAAGGTGCGGCAGACGATCAGGTTCGGGTATCGCGCCAGCAGCTTGATGCCGTCCGGGAATTCATCGCCGGTCAGATACTCGCAGTAGGCTTCGTCCAGAACCACCAGCACCCGTTCCGGAATGCGATCCAGGAACGCTTCGAGGGCATCCGCTTCATGCACGGTTCCGGTGGGGTTATTCGGGTTGGCCACGAACACCAGCTTGGTGCGGTCTGTTACAGCAGCGGCCATGGCGTCCAGGTCATGGCCCCAATCCCTGGCAGGTACCGAAACGCCCTTCGCCCCGATGGCCTGGGTCACAATCGGGTAAACGGCAAAGGCATACTGGGAGAACACCACTTCGCTGTCGCTATCGGCAAAGCAGCGGGCGATCACTTCCAGCACATCGTTGGAACCGTTGCCCAGCGTGATCTGGTTCATGCCCACGCCAAAACGCTTCGAAAGCGCCTGCTTCAGGTCGAAACCGTTGCCGTCCGGGTACAGGCACATTTCTTCCAGCGCCTTACGGGCGGCAGCCATTGCCTTGTCACTGGGGCCCAGGGGATTCTCGTTGCTGGCCAGTTTAACAATCTCCGCGGGGTTCAATCCCAGCTCACGAGCCAGCTCCTCAATGGGCTTGCCCGGCTGATACGGAGACAGAGCCTGAACACCTTTCACCGCAAGACTCTGGTAATCCACTGCCATTCAACTTTCCTCCGGTTCCGGTCTGTGAAATCTTAAAGAACACCAATGGGGTATGAGCCCAGGCGTTTGAGCTCCACAGCTTCCTGATCAATTTCAGCGAGTACTTTTTTAACCTGTTCGTCGTCCATATGCCCTTCGAAATCGATGTAGAACACATAGGCCCAGGTGCCACTGGGCGACGGACGGGTTTCAATACGGGTCAGACTGATGCCATGGCGATGGAAGGGCTCCAGCACGGCGTAAAGCGCACCCGGCTTGTTCCGCATGGACACCAGCACTGATGACTTATCCTGGCCGCTGGCAGGCACCTCTTCCTGGCCGATAATCAGGAAGCGGGTGGTGTTGTCCGGCCGGTCTTCAATACTGTTGGAAAGCTTTTCCAGCCCGTACAGCTCTGCCGCCATATCACCGGCAATCGCGGCAGTGCCCGGCTCTTCAGCCGCACGGCGGGCCGCTTCTGCGTTGCTTGAGACGGTAATCCGCTCGATGCCGTAGCGGTGGGTATCCAGCCACTGGCGGCACTGGGCAAAGGACTGCTGGTGGGAATAAATCCGGGTAATTTCCTGGTCTTTGTGCTTGGGCGAGACCAGCAAATGGTGATGAATCCGCAACTGCACCTCACCGCAGATTTTCAGCGGTGAGCCAATAAACATATCCAGCGTGTGGTTAACCATGCCTTCGGTGGAGTTCTCCACCGGCACCACGCCGTATTGGGCCGCACCAGATTCCACTTCACGGAACACGGCATCAATAGCCGGCAGCGGAACACTGATCACGGAATGGCCAAAATGCTTGAGCGCCGCAGCCTGGGTGAAGGTACCCAGGGGGCCGAGGAATGCGATGTGCATCGGCTTTTCCAGGGCCAGGCAGGCTGACATGATTTCCCGGAACAAGCGGGCCATCTCTTCCGCCGGCAAAGGCCCCGGGTTCTGCTCCTTGATACGGCGCAGAACCTGGGCTTCCCGCTCCGGACGGTAGAAGAACACATCCTGCCCCGGATTGGCTGCCATCTTCACGTTAGCCACTTCCTGGGCGCATTTGGCGCGGGCGCTGATCAGCTGCATGATCTGCTGATCAAGGCTGTCTATTTCATCCCGCAGCTCACCCAGACGGGTCTTCTCGTCCGTCATGATCAGCCCCGCTCCTTCGCAAATTCCGCCATGTAGGCAATCAACGCATCCACGCCCTCTTCCGGCATGGCGTTGTAGATGCTCGCCCGCATGCCACCGACCGAACGGTGGCCCTGCAGGTTCAGCAGGTGCCGGGCTTCAGCACCCTTCAGGAACTCACCGTTGAGAGCATCGTCTGCCAGGGTGAACGGCACGTTCATCCAGGAACGGAAACGCGGTTCGATCGGGTTGGCATAGAAATCATTGGTATCAATGAAGTCGTACAGCTTCTTCGCCTTGCGGGCATTCAACTCGCCCATCGCCTTCACGCCGCCCTGCTCTTTCAGCCACTTGAACACCAGGCCGGACAGGTACCAGGAATAGGTCGCCGGCGTGTTGTACATGGAATCGTTATCGGCGATGACCTGATAGTTCATCATCGTCGGCGTTTCCTTGCGGGCCTTGCCCAAAAGGTCCTTGCGGATAATCACAACCACCAGGCCAGACGGCCCGATGTTCTTCTGGGCGCCGGCGTAAATCAGCCCGAACTTGTTGATGTCTACAGGGCGCGACAGCATGGTGGAAGACATGTCCGCCACCAGCGGCACCTTGCCGCTATCCGGAATGAAATCGTATTCCAGGCCACCAATGGTTTCGTTCGGCGTGTAATGCAGGTACGCCGCATCGGCATTCGTAGTCCATACCGCCTGGTCCGGAATGGTGGTAAAACCGCTCTCTTCAGAGCTGGCTACCACATTCACGTTGCCGTAGCGGCTGGCTTCTGCGATGGCTTTCTTCGACCAGATACCGGTGTTCACATAATCGGCGGAGGTCTTTTCACCGAGCAGGTTCAACGGGATGGTAGAGAACTGACTGGAAGCTCCACCCTGCATGAAGAGTACGGCGTAATCGTCTGATATTCCTGCAAGTTCCCGAAGGTCTTTTTCAGCCGTTTCGGCAATCGCCACAAACTCGTCACTGCGGTGACTCATCTCCATCACCGACATGCCGGTGCCGCGCCAGTCGAGCATTTCGCTCTGAGCCTGCTTCAGCACAGCCTCCGGCAAGGTGGCCGGACCCGCACAGAAATTAAACGCCCTGCTCATTCTTCGGTTTCCTCGCCTTCAACGTCTACGTCAACGCCCGCATCGGTATCTTCCGCATCGGCATCGTCAGATTCTGCAATCCGCTCAACTCCCACCAGGCGCTCGTCTTCCTGCGCCAGGCGAATCAGGCGAACACCCTGGGTGTTCCGGCTGAGTACAGAAACCTCATCGGTACGGGTACGCACCAGCGTGCCCTTGTCCGAAATCAGCATCATCTCGTCGCCTTCGAACAGCTGCAAAGCGGTTACCAGGTTGCCGTTACGCTCGGAGCACTGCATGGCGATAACGCCCTGACTGCCACGGCTGTAGGCCGGGAATTCGTCGATGGCGGTACGCTTACCGTAGCCGTGTTCACTGGCGGTGAGAATTACGCCACCGTCCTGCGGAATAATCAGCGACACCACATGGTGGCCTTCCGGCATCTTGATACCGCGCACACCACGGGCAGTCCGGCTCATGGGCCGCACCTGGTCCTCGCGGAACCGCACCGCTTTGCCGGCAGTCGAGAACAGCATGACCTCGGCGGAACCGTCAGTGATGGCTGCACCAATCAGGGTATCGCCTTCGTCCAGGTTCAGGGCAATCAGGCCACTACTGCGCGGACGGGAGAAGTTCGGCAGCGGGGTCTTCTTGACCACACCGGCAGAGGTGGCCATCAGTACAAACTGGTCTTCCGGATAATCACGCACCGGCAGGAAGGTGGTAATACGCTCACCTTCGTCCAGCGGCAGGATATTGACCATCGGGCGACCACGGGAACCACGGCTGCCACGGGGAATCTCGAATACCCGCAGCCAGTACACCTTACCGCGGTCGGAGAAGCACAGAATGGTATCGTGGGAGTTGGCGACCAGCAGCTTCTCGATAAAGTCTTCGTCTTTCATCGAGGTGGCGGCCTTACCGCGACCACCACGGCGCTGGGCCTGGTAATCTTCAACCGCCTGGGTCTTGGCATAACCACTGTGGGAAATGGTGACCACCAGGTCTTCTTCGTCAATGAGGTCTGCGATGGTCAGGTCACGCTGGGAACTGGTGATTTCGGTACGGCGCTCGTCACCAAACTCGGACACCACAGCTTCCAGTTCTTCACGGATAACCTGCATCAGGCGGTCCGGATCACCCAGGATTTCCAGCAGGCCGGCAATCTTCTCGAGGATTTCTTTGTACTCGTTCTGGAGCTTTTCGGTTTCCAGGCCGGTCAGGCGGTGCAGGCGCATATCCAGGATCGCCTGGGTCTGCTCCGGTGACAGGTAGTACAGGCCATCACGCAGGCCGTAGAATTCCGGCAGGTCATCCGGGCGGCAGGCATCTTCACCAGCACGTTCCAGCATGGCCAGGACGTCGCCGGGCGCCCAGCCCTTGGACATCAGCTTTTCCTTGGCTTCAACAGAGCTCGGAGAAGCCTTGATCAGTTCGATCATCTCGTCGATGTTGGCCAGGGCTACGGTCAGGCCTTCCAGGATGTGACCACGCTCACGGGCTTTGCGCAGCTCATAGATGGTCCGGCGGGTAACCACTTCGCGACGGTGGCGCACGAAGGCGTCGAGCATCTGCTTCAGGTTCAGGATCTTCGGCTCGCCGTTCAGCAGCGCAACCATATTGATGCCGAACACTGTCTGCAGCTGAGTGTGGGCGAACAGGTTGTTCACCACCACTTCCGGGTTTTCACCACGGCGCAGTTCGATAACAACCCGGATACCTTCCTTGTTGGACTCGTCACGCAGCTCGGTGATGCCCTCAAGGCGTTTTTCCTTGACCAGTTCGGCGATCTTCTCGATCAGCTTCGCCTTGTTCAGCTGGTAAGGCAGCTCAGTGATGATGATCGCATCGCGGTTGGTCTTGTTGTCGTGCTCGATCTCGTGACGGGCACGGATGTAGATACGACCACGGCCGGTGCGATAGGCCTCGACAATGCCTGCACGACCGTTAATGATGCCCTGGGTCGGGAAATCCGGGCCCGGAATGTATTCCATCAGTTCATCGATGGTCAGGTCCGGGTTATCAATCAGCGCCAGGCAGCCGTTAACGACTTCGGTCAGGTTGTGGGGCGGAATGTTGGTGGCCATACCCACGGCGATACCGGAGGAGCCGTTCACCAGCAGGTTCGGTACGCGGGTGGGCAGGACTTCCGGAATACGCTCGGTGCCGTCGTAGTTGTCTACGTAGTCGACCGTTTCCTTTTCCAGGTCCGCCAGCAGCGAGTGCGCCATCTTCTCCATGCGGATTTCGGTGTAACGCATGGCGGCCGCGTTGTCGCCGTCGATGGAACCGAAGTTACCCTGGCCATCAACCAGCGGGTAGCGCAGCGAAAACGGCTGAGCCATACGAACGATGGTGTCGTATACCGCAGAGTCGCCATGGGGGTGGTATTTACCGATAACGTCACCCACCACACGGGCAGACTTCTTGTACGCCTTGTTCCAGTCGTTACCCAGCTCGGACATGGCGAACAGAACCCGCCGGTGCACCGGCTTGAGGCCGTCGCGCACATCCGGCAGGGCCCGGCCAACGATCACGCTCATGGCGTAATCGAGGTAGGACTGTTTCAATTCGTCTTCAATATTGACCGGCAGGATCTCTTTGGCTAACTCACCCATCGAGAAAGGTTCCTTTGCGTTATCTGGAAGTCGTTACGGGGCCTTTTTCCGCACCCACATTTATTCTTCAACAAGCCGCCAAGCATACCACAGTCCACCCCTCGCCGGGGCAACTGTGGTAAAGCCTTAATCAAACACTACGGTCTTGTTTTCATAGGTAATCACGCGGTCTTCAACATGCGACCGGAGCCCGCGGGCCAGTACGTTCTTCTCAACATCCTTACCCAGGCGAACCATGTCTTCGATGGAGTCGCGATGGCTGATGCGAATAACGTCCTGCTCGATGATCGGGCCTTCATCAAGATCCTGGGTTACGTAGTGGCAGGTAGCTCCAATCAGCTTCACACCACGGCTGTAAGCCTGGTGGTATGGCCGGGCACCAGCGAAAGACGGCAGGAAGCTGTGGTGGATATTGATCACCTTGCCCGCATACTTTTCACACAGGGCAGCCGGCAGGATTTGCATGTAACGGGCCAGAACCACCACATCGGTTTCGTACTGTGCGAACAGCTCTTCAATGTGGGCAAAGGCTTCGGCCTTGTTTTCCTTGCTCACCGGCACGTGGTGGTAGGGAATGTCATGCCATTCCACCATCCGGCGCAGGTCATCGTGGTTCGAGATAACCGCCACGATTTCGCAGTTGAGTTCCTTGCTGTGCCAGCGGTGTAACAGGTCGGCCAGGCAGTGGGATTCCTTGCTGCACATCAGGATCACCCGCTTGGGACGGGCAGAATCGGCAATGTGCCAGTTCATGTTGAACTCGCGGGCAATCGGCTCGAAGGCTGCGCGGAACTGGTCCAGCCCGAACGGAATCGATTCGGCCTTGATCTCGTGCCGCATGAAGAACCAGCCGGACTGGGTATCTGAGTGGTGGCTCGCCTCGGTAATCCAGCCATTGTAGGTGGACAGGAAATTACTCACCTTGGCAACAATTCCCACCCGGTCCGGGCAGGAAATAACAAGACGATAGGTATGCTCCATGAAGCCTTTCCTTAACTTGAATCCGGGAAAGCGGGTGCGACGGGGAACCGGCAAAACAAAGTTTGCGGCAAACGATCGGAACGCACCGTTAAAAATGACCGGCTATGATAGCCTATCTGAAAGCCAGAAACGAGGAGTGAGCGCATGGACAGAGTCAACCACAGCCTTTTAAAGAAAATCCCTCTGAGGGGCCTGTGGCGCCTTACAGCCGCAAGCTTGTTCGCAGTTGCAACCACTGCTGCGGCAGCCAGTAACCAGGCCATTCTGGAAGGCGAGCGCTTTCATCCCGTTCAAGGCACCCAGGGCATGGTGGCCACCAGCCACACACTGGCGTCGGAAGTGGCCCTGCAGGTTCTCAAGAACAGCGGTAACGCCGTAGACGCTGCGGTAACCGCCGGCTTTGCCCTGGCCGTCACCCAGCCCCGCTCCGGCAACATCGGTGGTGGCGGCTTTCTGCTCTACGCACCGGGCAATGGCTCCGCACCAGAAGCCATCGACTACCGGGAAACCGCGCCGGCGGCCGCTACCGAAACCATGTTCCAGGATGAAGACGGCAATGTGGTGAGCGAACGCAGCCGGTTCAGCCATAAAGCCGCGGGCGTTCCCGGCACCGTGGCTGGCCTGGCCCTGGCCCTTGAACGCCACGGCACCCTGTCGCTGAAAGAAGCCCTGGCGCCGGCCATTCGCCTGGCCAGGGACGGCTTTGTGGTGCCACACCGGTTTACCGAGGGGCTGGAACAGGCCCGGGATCGCCTGCAACGCTGGCCCGCCACCCGCGATACCTTCTATAAGGAAGACGGCTCCGCACCGCAGCCGGGGGAAACGTTCAGGCAGCCGGAGCTGGCCGCTACCCTTCAACGCATTGCTGATCAGGGCATCGAGGGCTTCTACCGGGGCGAAACCGCCCGGCTGATCGTGGAAGAAATGCAGCGCGGCGACGGGCTGATAACCCTGGAAGACCTCGCCAGCTATCAGCCCGCGGTCCGCCAGCCGGTGCAGGGGAACTACCGGGGATACGATATTTTCTCCATGTCGCCGCCCTCTTCCGGCGGCACCCACATCGTCCAGATCCTGAACATTCTTGAGCACTACCCCATTGGCGAATGGGGGCACAACTCCGCCAACACCCTGCACCACATGGCCGAAGCCATGAAGCTGGCCTACGCCGACCGGGCCGAATACCTGGGCGACACCGACTTTGTGGAGGTGCCCCTGGCCGGGCTGACGAGCAAAGACTACGCCGCAGAACTTCGCAAAGGCATTGCCCCGGACAAGGCCCGCCCTTCCCTCGAGATCAAGCCCGGCCAGCCCGCGGTATTTGAAAGCCCGGAAACCACCCACTTCTCGGTGGTGGACCGTTGGGGCAATGCCGTATCCAACACCTACACCATCAATTTCAGCTACGGCTCCGGCATCACCGTGGCCGGCGCAGGCTTTCTGCTGAACAATGAAATGGACGACTTCAGCGCCAAGCCGGGCGCTGCCAACGCCTACGGCCTGATTGGTGGCGAAGCCAACAAGATTGAACCAGGCAAGCGTATGCTCAGCTCCATGTCGCCCACTATCGTGCGTAAAGACGGCAAGAATGTTCTGGTCACCGGCAGCCCGGGCGGCTCTCGTATTATCACCACCACCTTGCAGGTAGTGATGAATGTGATCGACCATAATATGAACATACAGACTGCCGTCAGCGCCCCGCGCATGCACCATCAGTGGCTGCCGGATGAGATTCGCATCGAACAGGGCATCAGCCAGGACACTATCGAATTGCTTGAGTCCCGGGGCCATGTGGTGAATACCAGTACCGCCATGGGCGCCATTCAGAGCATCATGGTCGGCGAAGACGGTACCCTGTTCGGCGGCGCCGATCCCAGGCGAAGCACTTCATCCGCCATGGGCTTCTAATCAGACAGGAACGTAGTAATGGAACCTGAAAAGCAAGGACAAGACCAGACGCCACCACCGGCCGTACCTAACCAGCTGTCATTTTTGTGGTTAAGCGCGGCCATCTTCCTGATGTTCCTGTGGCTACAGGACAGCGGTCAGCCGCAACAACAGGAACTGGCCTACTCCGAGTTCAAGGAAGCCGTGTTGAGTGGCCAGGTCTCGGAAGTGACTCTGCAAAACGAGGAAATCCGTGGCCAGTTTACAGACTCCGGCAGCAGCCAGTTCAGCTCTGATACCGGCCCGGCGTCGCGCAGCTTTATCACCGTGCGCCCGCCGGTTGAAGACACGGAGCTGCTGGCCTTGCTGGAACGGCAGGAAGTCACCATTCGCGGGGCCCGCTCTGGCAGGCCCTGGTGGCAGGAGCTGATTCTCGGGTTCCTGCCCTGGATATTGCTGCTGGCACTGATGTTCTGGTTCTGGGGCGCGGCCCAGAAACGCATGACCGGCGGCAACAGCCCCTTCGACTATGCCAAGTCAAAGGCCCGCAGGGCCCGCAAGGAAACCTCGACCACCACGCTGGATGACGTAGCCGGCATCGAGTCGGCCAAGCGGGACATCTCCGAGATTATCGACTTCCTGAAAACCCCGGAGAAATACCGCCGGCTGGGCGCCGTTATGCCCAAGGGCGTATTGCTGGTGGGCCCGCCGGGCACCGGTAAAACCCTGCTGGCCCGGGCCATTGCCGGTGAAGCCGAAGTGCCGTTTTTCAGCATCAGTGCCTCGGAATTCATCGAAATGTTCGTGGGCGTGGGTGCCGCCCGGGTGCGGGATATGTTCCAGAATGCCCGCAAGGAAGCCCCTGCCCTGATCTTTATCGACGAACTGGATGCCATCGGCCGCTCCCGGGGTGCAGGCCTCGGTGGTGGCCATGATGAGCGGGAGCAGACCCTGAATCAGATCCTGACCGAAATGGACGGTTTCGAGGCCCACGAGAACGTCCTGGTGCTGGCAGCGACCAACCGTCCGGATGTGCTCGACAGCGCCCTGCTGCGCCCCGGTCGGTTTGACCGGAAAATAACCCTGGATCGCCCACATAAAACCGCCCGCGAAGCCATCCTGAAAGTCCACGTGCGCAAAGTGCCCCTGGCGGCCGACGTTAACCTGGAGCAACTGGCCGCCCGCACCACCGGTTTTTCCGGGGCAGACCTGAAAAACCTGGTGAACGAAGCCGCCCTGACCGCAGCCCGGGAAAACCTGGATGAGGTCACCGCGCACTGCTTCGAAGTAGCCCGCGACAGAATCATCCTGGGCGAAGAGCGGGACGCCCAGCTGACCCCGGAGGAACGCGAAGTGGTGGCCTACCACGAGTGCGGCCACGCGCTGATGGCGTATTACATGCCCAAAGCCGACCCGCTCACCAAGGTAACCATCATCCCCCGCGGCATGGCCATGGGGGTGACGGAACAGACACCCCGGGAAGACAAATACAACTACACCGAAAGCTACCTTCGGGATCGCATCAAGGTGATGCTGGGTGGCCGCTCTGCGGAGAAAATCATTTACGGGGAAGTCAGCACCGGTGCCCAGAACGACCTGAAAGAAGCCACCAAACTGTTGCGCCGGATGATCGGCCAGTGGGGTATGAGCGAAAAGGTGGGGCCCCTGGGGCTAGGCATTGGTGAAGAGCATGTATTCCTCGGTCGCGAAATGGGCGCACCCCGGGAATACAGCGAAAAGCTTGCGGAGATGATCGATTCCGAAATCCAGACCCAGCTGATGGACCTGGAACGTTTTACCGTCGCCTTTCTGACCGAGCACCGCAAAGAACTGGATGCCCTGGCCAAGGCGGTGATGGAACGGGAAACCATGGAATCCGAGGAAATCGAGCAGGTACTGAACGATGCCGGCAATCGCAAGAATGCCTGAGCGCTGCACATCCGGTCAGGGCGTTACCGTAACCGGCAGGTTCAGGGCCGACAACAGGGCCTCCGCGCCCTGATCGGCGAACAGGCTGCAACTGCGGCTGACCACCAGCTGGCTGGCCCCCTCCTCCTGCATGGCCCGCACGGCAGCACCGGCACTGGCGGCCGGTATCTGCCGAACCCGCGCCGCAATGCCCTCACTCTGCAGGTACGCCAGGATATCTTCGGCTACCGACTGATCTGCCTCGGAACCGGTACGCAGCAAAACGCTCAATGGTTGATGACTGCGCCGCGCCAGCTCGGCCCCCACAAGCACTGCCCGGTGATTGGCCCCCTGGTCATGGTTGAGCAGAACCACCACGCGGTTCTGGCGCTGCGCTCGGGGCTCCGCCCACAGCAACACATCGCCCGGCGCCTGCCGAAGCAGAACCCGGGCCGTTGAACCCAGGCGGGCTCCGGGAATACCGGACCAGCCAACCCGACCCAGTACCACCAGGTCTTGCGGCTGCACCAGGTTCAGAACCTCTTCCGCTACACGGCCCCGGCACAGCTTCAGGGTCTGGGCCAGGCCGCGACGAGCCATCGCCTGTTGTAATGAACGGCGGGCCGCCTCGGCCAGTGCCTGCATGCGGGCCTCGATTGCAGCTGAATCCAGCGGGCGGGCCAGGCCGGAACTACCGCCCACTTCCCGGGCAAAGCCATACCCCGCCGTGCGCAGCAGGTTAACTTCTTCCACAAAGATACCCAGAACCTCTGCATTACGGGCCGAAGCAATCTCTGCGGCAGCTTCCAGCGCGGCAAGGCTCAGGCGCGAGCCATCCAGCAAGATCAATACCCGGCCCGCTGGTACGTCCGGTTTGTCAGTCGTCGCCGTTGTTGCCATTGCCATTGCCTCCGTTGCCGTTCTCCTTGCCGTCGTCTTTCTTCTTGCCAACTTCGGCAAACTCCGCCAGCCGATCCGCCACCAGCCGGTTGAACGTGTTCTCCGGGTAAACGCCATCAGCATCGGGAACACCGGCCTCCATACCGGTCATCAGCTCAATGGCCTGGTCGATGTGGCTGAGCGGATAGATAGTGAACCGTCCTTCCCGCACGGCGTCACGAACCTGTTCATTGAGCATCAGGTGTTCCACGTTGCTGGCCGGCAACAGGGCGCCATGACCATTCACGCCCCTGGCTTGTGTGCACACATTGAAGAAGCCTTCGATTTTTTCGTTTACACCGCCCACGGCCTGAACCTCGCCGTGCTGGTTCATGGAACCGGTTACGGCCAGTGATTGCTTCAGGGGAACGCCGGTAATCGCCGACAGCAACACGCAGGTTTCCGCCACCGACGCCGAATCCCCCTCCACACCACCGTAAGACTGCTCAAAAGCCAGGCTGGCCGACAGCGACAACTCACCCATCGGCGCATAGCGGTTGGCCAGGAAGCGGGACAGGATCATCACCGCCTTGCTGTGAATGGGCCCGCCAAGCTTGGCTTCCCGCTCGATATCCACCACCTGGCCTTTGCCGGGGCGGGCCGTCGCGGTTATGCGGGTGGGCTGGCCGAAGCGGGTAGCGCCAATCTGCAGAACCGACAAGCCATTGATCTGTGCTGCCTGTTCGCCTTCGGTGGCAATCATCATCACGCCCCGGCGAATCTGCTCCAAGCTGCGCTCACGGATACGGCTGGCCCGGTATTCCCGCTCATCAATGGCCTGCTGCACGTGAATCACTTCAATGCGGGCACTACCAGCCTGGGATGCCCAGTGGTCGGCCTCGCTGAGCAAGTCTTTCAGCACGCGGTCATGGGCGGTGAGCTTTTTCTGGTCACTGGCCAGCCGGCTCGCATGCTCGATTACCCGGGCAACGGCAGCACGGTCCAGCGCACGGATGCCGGACGACCGCGCCATGGTGGCAATCACCCGGGCATACAGCGGATAGCTCTGGTCGTCCCGGTCCAGGTCGTCTTCAAAATCGGCTTCCACCTTGAACAGGTCCAGGAAATCCGGGTCGTAGTGGGACAACAGGTAATACAACATCCGGTCACCCACCAGAACCACTTTCACGTTCAGGGGGATCGGCTCCGGCTGCTGGCTGACGGTGGTCGCCAGGCCATACAAACGCTCCAGCGACTCAATGCGGATTTCACCGGAGAACAGAATCCGCTTCAGGCTCTCCCAGGCCAGTGGCTGGGTGAGGATGCGGCGGGCATCCAGGATCAGGTAACCACCATTAGCCCGGTGCAAAGAGCCGGCACGGATCAGGGTGAAATCTGTGTACAGGTTGCCCTGGTGGGCCCGGTGTTCGATCTGCCCGGTCAGGTGTTGATGGTTGGGCAGGTCTTCATAGACCACCGGTGCGCCCCGGGTTTCTGCATTGTCGACCAGCAGGTTCACCCGATACCGGTTCAGCAACCCGGCAGGCGCACCGTTCTCGTTATCCTGGAAGGCCTCAGCGTGCTCCACCACGTCTTCCCGCACCGAATCCAGGTGGGCGACCACCGCCGGAACATGGCTCCATTTCTCACGCAGTTCGCCAATGGGGCCGCCAAGCGTGAGCTGCACCATCTCTTCATTGAGCTGATGTATCCGTTCCCGCACTTCCTTGCGCAACCGGGGAACCTGCTGAATCGCCTGCTGCAGCTTCTTCTGCAGGTCTTCCACCTTGGCTTCGACAAGCTCCTTCTCTTCATCAGAGAATTTCTTGTACTCCTCCGGCTCGATGACTTCGCCATTGCGCATGGGCGCAAAGGTAAAGCCGGCCGGCGTGGTGATCATGGCAATATTGTTGGCGTTTGCCTCTTCCTGGATGGCAAACAGGCCTTTTTGTTGGCGCCGGGTGACTTCTTCCTGAAGCTCCTGAATCCGGGCCTGGTATTCCTCGCTCTCGAAGGTAGCGGGGATGGCGGTTTTCAGCTCGTTGGCCAGGTCGTTCATGTCGCTTTTGAACTTGCGACCCTCGCCCGGTGGCAACTCGATAGCGCCAGGTTTGTCTGACTGCTGAAAGTTAAATACATGGCACCAGTCACACGGCACCGGCTTGCCTGCGGCGTGGGTGGCCAGAAACCGCTTCACCAGTTCATGCTTGCCGGCGCCCGAGGGGCCCAGCACAAACAGGTTGAAGCCACTGGCGGCCATACTGGCTCCGAACTCCAGTGCCCGGAGCACCCGGTCCTGCCCGAACGGCAATTCCAGGTCTTCCAGTGCATCCGTGGTGTCGAAATCCAGCTTTTCAGGCGGACAGCGGTGGTAAATCTGGTCCTCGGTTAACGCCGCAGGTACAGCCATTCTTGCTCCTTAAGATTGCTTGCCTTCGAGTTTATCCTGGGTGCGCAAGTCAAAATCGCTCGCATCGTGGCGCTCGTGCAGCTGGGACGACAACTCGCCCCAGGCACGGTTCACCATGCGGCCACGCTGCACTGCCGGGCGCTTGGCCAGTTCATTCGTCCAGCGCAGTACGTTGGTATAAGTATGGGCTTCCAGGAATTCGGCGGCCTCATACACGGTATTCTTCACCAGCGAACCATACCAGGGCCACACCGCCATATCGGCGATGGTGTACTCGTCACCGGCGATGTACTGGTTGTCCGCCAGCTGGCGATCCAGCACATCCAGCTGGCGCTTCACCTCCATGGTGTAGCGGTTGATGGGGTACTCGTATTTTTCCGGGGCATAGGCATAGAAATGCCCGAATCCACCACCCAGAATCGGTGCGCTGGCCATCTGCCAGAACAGCCAGTTCATGGTTTCTGCGCGCCGGGCACGGTCCGTTGGCAGGAAGGCACCAAACTTCTCTGCCAGATAGAACAGGATAGAACCGGATTCGAATACCCGCACGGCCGGGTCTTCACTGCGATCCAGCAACGCGGGGATCTTGGAGTTGGGGTTAACCTCCACAAAACCGCTACTGAACTGGTCACCTTCCATAATCTGGATCAGCCAGGCATCGTATTCAGCTTCCTTGATGCCTTTCTCCAGCAATTCCTCAAACATGATGGTGGCTTTAACCCCATTGGGCGTTGCCAGGGAATACAGCTGGAACGGATGCTCGCCCACCGGCAGGTCTTTATCGTGGGTGGCACCGGCAATCGGGCGGTTTATGCTGGCAAACCTGCCGCCGTTGCCCTGCTCCCATTTCCAGACTTTCGGTGGCGTGTAGGTCGGATCGCTCATCAGTTGTTTCTCCCCTTTACGTTGAAAGATACGTGGCATGACTGTAACTGAATCCGGCACAGGAAAGCACCCATGAACTATACTCGGCCCTACAAACAATGGCTTACACCGGAATGAAGGTGTGATCCAGGCCGGCGAAGCCATCCTGGAGGTGGGCGACCCGAGTGCCCTGGAAGTGGTGATCGACGTACTCAGCTTTGATGCCACCAAACTGAAGCCTGGGCTGGACACCCGCCTCAGCCCTGTTTCGGCATGACGGCGGGCACGCAGTATTTCGGCTGCGATAACGCACAGGCACCCCCCGGGATTTCGCAACCTAGTTTTTCTTGAACACAGCCGTTATCCGATCCCACCAACTGCGCTTCATCTGCTCTTCAGGGCTGGGCCAGTTTGGCTCCTTGCTTTTGCTCTGCACAATGCCGCTGTTACCCAGCCGCAGGCGCCACAGCTGGGCCGCTGAGTGACCCTGCCCTGGCTGCTCAGACACCAGCAATAAATGGAAGTCCTGCTGCCTCTCGATCGGATGAACCTGTACCGAAAACCCGGACTCCTCATCCTCCTCACACACATACAGTCGATCCCGGCTTACCTTGATCATTTCACACAGAGCTTCGAAATCCAGCGTTATACGCTCCCTGATTTCATCGTGTTCCAGCGTGTCTTTGTCCGGTTTGAGCAGAGACCGGTAACAGATAACTTGTGCATCATCGTTGTTGGCCGAGCGTCCGACGGCACTGGCGACCACCTGCGGCAAATCCGAGAGATTACGATAATCCACCCACACCAGCTGCCGGGCCACCTGCTGCCTGGTGTAAGGCATTCGCAGGCGAATCCGCCAACGGGGCTTGCCCCGGCGTAACCGGCGGGTAATCACGTTGATCATGTCTTCGCGCACCATGTCGCGAATGCCGTACATCAACGCGATAACCAGCAACAACGTGATGGAAAGCGTTTCGCTGGCATTGCGCACGTTAAACAGCATGTAGGTCAGTATCGACATGATGAACATTGTGGTGGCGGCCTTCACCAGCTTGCGCGTACCGGAGCCGAGTTCGGCAACCTTTGGCCGTAGCGAAATGGGGTACTCCAGTAACCGGTCGTAGAGGCTCACTCGATTCCAAAGCGCGGTAGGCGTGCCCTGAAAATCACGCAGGTAATCCTGCTCTTTACGATGAGTTCGCTCCTGCTGGAGAAAATCCGTAATGCTCTGGCGGAGCGCCTCGTCCAGTTCGGAAAAGCTGTCGCGGGTCATGCATTCGAGGAAGAACTGCTCCGCGAACCAGGAAAAGTAAATGTCCATCTGGCGCAGATACCGCTTCTGGCGGTCCCGCGAGGGCTGAGTCTCACGCATGCGTTGCGCGAAAGCCTGGCTGAGCCGCAGGGCGCGCGCAATGGTCTCGCCCGGCGTGTCGGTATTGTTCAACTGCCCTCGCAACCGACCCATGGACGCCTTGTACCGAAGCAACCAGGAACTGTTGGCAATCTCGAAGTACGGGGATAACAGGGCAAAGGACTCATCATTCTTGACGGCCCTGTCGCCACCCTGCAAACCCATCAACCCAAAACTGTGGGCAACAGAGCGGAAGAAGAACTGCTGCTCTGAAAGCGTTCGGGCAGAAAGCGTGGTTTCTGGCGGGATAAACAGATACAGCTCAACCGAATGCCGTCCGGGCGTGTTCACCGTACGAGTCAGCCGGAGCTCATAATCGCCCTTCCGCCGTGTACTCCATTTATCGACCATACTGATAATTCTTGTACCTCCATCAACAAACACATCTTAAGCTAAGCTTGCCTTATTACCGCCAACAAATTTGTCCAATAACCAACGAGGTGCACCCGGTGCCGGAGAAGATCGGCCTTGAACCCTACACCTTCCATGGTTTCCCCACCGTTTTCTGGGATGTATTCGGCGCCGAAGGCCACCCCATGCGGGCCACCATTTCAGATATGGGGCCACTTTTGCTGTCCCGGTTGCTGGAACTTAACGACACCCAGGAAGGCGGTCTGAACATCGCGTTCAAAGTGGCGGACGAGCACGGCATGGCCCTGCTGGCAGCAGACCAGTTGATTCAACGCCCACGACTGTATGCCACCATACTGCTCTGGTTGCTTGCCGAACTGTTTGAAGAGTTACCGGAAGTCGGCGACCCCGACAAACCCAAACTCGTGTTCTTTTTCGACGAATCACCGAACTGGGTATCGGCGAAGCCCTGGTATCCACCCTGGACGCCAAAGGCATGCCGGCGAGTTTGGCCCAAGGTACAACACCACCATTGACCGCGAATCGGCCTACGAGAAACTGAAAGAACGAGCCGAACAAGCCGCCAGGGAAGCCGAACAGGCAGCGCTTGATGACAGCCGGATGTACAAAGCGCCAACCAGCAAACGAAAAGCCCCGGCGCGAGCAAGAACATCGTCGCGCCAGGGCGTTTTTGAAACCATGGCAAAAAGCGTAGCCCGCACCGCAGGGCGGGAGATGACCCGGAGCATTTTGCGGGGGTTGTTAGGGTCTTTGTTTAAGGGGCGCTGAAAGGCCTGGCTCAGCAGTGTGCTGGCGCACCGGTGACTTTGACCTAGCGAAGCGGAGAAAAAGGCATCCGAGTGCCGCGCCTGGTTAGCTGTTCCCAAGCATGTACGCCCGAAGCTGTCGCTCCTCTCGCATGACATAGAGAATGAGAACTCGCTTATCATCCTCACGATAAAAAATGCGACACGGAGGAACCGCTACCTCCCTGTATACTGAATCAGGGAGCTCTGGAGGAATCCGTCCGGATTGGGGGAAATCTTCCAAACGCCCGGTCTTATCGAAAACTTCTTGGACCAGGTGACTTGCGGCTGCAGGATTATCCAGAGCAATGTACTCAGCGATCGCATCCAGTTCTTGAAGGGCGGGCTCCGTCCAGATTACTTCAGCCATTTACTCATTTTCTCCCTGGCCTCACTTTGACTGTACGTTCTTCCCTCAAGTACAGCCAGCTCTCCTCGTGAGAGCCCCTCAAGCAGCTCAAGTCGGCGCTGCATAAACTCGTAATCTTGCACATCAACAAGGTATGCGGATGGCTGACCGTGCTCCGTGATCAGTATCGGCTCTTTAGTCAGGTGCAGATCTGCCAGAATCTTTGTGGCTTGGCGCTTGAGGTTCGTAACCAGCTCAACTTTCATGGGCTCACCCTGATCCAAATTAATAGTGACACTATAGTATCACTTTTCGAGTGAGACAATCACAGCTAAAACGCGAAGCTTTGCGCCAATTTTGGAGCCGCGAAGCGGTGGAAAATTTGCCCGGCAACAGCGCCTGGCTATGCCTTATTCGTAGTGACTCCAGAGCCTGAGAACTTTCACCACTCGCTCCTCCTCGAGCACTTGGTAGACCAGACGATGCTGAATATTGATACGGCGTGAATAGGCCCCTGAAAGATCACCAATGAGCTTCTCAATCGGAGGCGGCTTGCGGTATGAATCTTCCGCTATCAGCGCTAACAGTTCCTGGGCTTTTGGTTTGAGGCCCCTGAAGGCCAACTTCTTTGCATCTTTCTGGGCTTGCTTGGTGTAAACCAACTTCCATGTCATCAGTCCAGCTCCTCATCGCATTCATCTACAGGGGTATCCATCCCCTCACGAATCGACTCCCGCATACCTGGTACGGAGAGCAGGTAAAGTGTTTCCTGAATTGCAGACCAGTCTTCCTCGGAAACCAGAACAGCTTTGTTCCGCTTACCCATGATGACGATTGGTTGGTGGGACTCGGCGGTCTCGTCAATCAACCGATATAGGTTGCTGCGCGCCTCAGTTGCTGTGATTCCGGTCATGACGCACCTCTTGTGTGTTCAACTTGCAACCAAGTGTACGCCTCTGGGTACGTACGTCAAGACGAACGTATTGCATGACGCCCGCAATAAACGGCGTGCCGGAGCGCCAGCGCAGGCGCGTCCGACAACAGCCACTGGTTAAGCTGCTTCGAAGTCCAGGGGATGAATGCCATCCAGATTGACCGTATTGCGGGCCACCCAAAGATCGTACATGTCCTGCATTGCCAACCAGCTCTCAGGAGTGCGCCCGAAAACCTTGGACAGCCGCAAAGACATTTCAGGGCTGATGCCACTATCCCCTTTGAGCAGCCGAGACAATGTAGAAGGTGAAACGCCCAGACTGGAAGCAAGCTGACGAGAGCTGATACCGAAGGGCTCCAGGTAAACCTCGCGAATGAATTCACCAGGATGCGGCGGATTATGCATAGTCATTAGTGATAATCCTCATAATCACGAATGTAGGCGTTCCCGTCCTGAAATTCGAACGTCATGCGCCAATTTCCGTTAACCCAAATCGACCACCGGCCTTTGTCCTTGCCCTTCAGTGGATGAAGCCGAAAACCAGGGATATCCATATCTTCCACTGAAGTCGCCGTATCCAGAGCAGCCAGCTGCATACCCAGCTTCTTGGCATGGTCGGGGTGTATGCCAGTCGTGTGTGGCCGGTCGAGTAAAACCGCTTCAGTCCTTTGTGACGGAATGATTTAACGCCGCGCTCTGCGGCAAATTTGGAGCGCAGCGGAAAATTTGTCCGGCAGCAGCGCCTTGTTAAGCGATTACTTACCGTCATCCCATGAATTCAAAAAGTCAGCCAACACGTCTCCGTGACACGAATCTGGCTTACAGAAACACCCCAAACGCTTCCCAGCAAGCTTGTACACCTCTTTTTTCTCCTTATTTGGGAATTTCTCAAAATCAAAATCGTACTTGTACTTTCTAATGACCTCTTCTCTATCTTCACCGTCTTCATACATTGAATAAGGGTTTCCCCAATACGATCCCCGCCCAATGTACTCGTACTCGGGCGTACTTTTTAGACCCTTATATTCTGGCTCACGTTTAATATTAATTACTCGAGTGATAGAAACATCTATGAGTCGAAGAGGAACAGAGTTTTCTTTGAGTAACTCAACCTCTTTTGGAAACTCTTCACCATCGTCGAAAACAATCGCGTGGGTTACGTCGTTAACACTCCAATTCTCACATCGCTGAGTCGAATTAACTTTCTGGCTCTCATCAGAAATCCGCTGGATAAAACCATTTTCATCCGATGGATAAACCAACTCAACCGCATCTGAAGCAGAGAGTATTTTTTCAACTTTTCTATGAAACTTTTGGTAGCAGTTGAAAAGTTTTGGATAAAGAACGAGTATCTTTTTCATCAGTATAAATGTTTAACTTTAAGGTCTAGGTCAGAATGTTCGTTTAAATACTCCACAACTAGCCGCCTGTGGCAAAAATGCGGTTCATGTTCGGAGCACAGCAAACACCCGTGGTCTAGGAGCGAAGGCCTGATTGATTTCTCAACATTTCTTTGCGCCATAAGATTAAGGAACTTGTCCTCATAAAGCTGCCACGACATGTCACCTTTCTTGTATGCATTGAGGATATCTTTAGTTGGCGCAAGCTCTGGCAGATGCACATAATCCGATCCGCAAAGCTCTTTGAGGAAGAATTTTAAATCATCTCGCTTTGCAAACCCAGACAACTGAGAGACATTATTAAGACGAACATCAATCAAGGTTTTGACTTCGGCCACCTTGATAAATTTGAAGAACTTCTCCGCGTTCTTCTGCGTAAATCCGATAGTATAAATCTTCATGCCATTTCCTATCAAAATATGGTTGCAACGAGCTTAAAACAGTTACCTTGATATTCCTCGCCCAAACTCACGCAAAGAACACCTTTAGGAACCTCGTTATTCTGGATGATTCTATCGAAGTTGGGATCAGTTACAGCGAGATCGTAGTTATTTCCACGATAGGAGAATGATGCTCTTCGTCTATCGTACTGATTTTTATATAAATGTAAGTTCTCAACGGCGATAAGATACAAAGATTGCTCAATAGCAATATGCCCTGAGACGATACTTGCGTGAGAAACCCGATCTGTTCCACCCCAAATATCGTTAGGGGTATCCAGGTAGTTATCCAGCTCTCCGACTGAGATCCCAAAATTCTGCCGCCATACAGAACCATCTATGACATAGTTTTCGGGCTGGTGAGATAAAGGGGCATGAGTCGAGAAGCTCATAATAACTTTCTGCAAAGGCTTTACATTGAATTGTCCGTATGGATTTTTGCACAGTGCTTGCGCGTGGCTCAGCTCCGCGCCGTCTGCATTTGAGACTGGCCGCACCCACTGGCCATTGGCAATGCATTTGCCAGCGACACAATGCTGCTGATGCTTCACCGAATTGGCCAAAATCACCACTTCAATGTTTTTCACAAAACCCCTCCAATCTGGGCTACATCAGTAGCGCTTAACGCTGAAGCGCACCGGTGGCTTTGTCGCAGCGCAGCGGAGACAAAGGCATCCGAGTGACGCGCCTGGTTAAATTACTACCGCTCACCTTCAAGGCCATGCCATACCCGGAGAATGATGATGGCACTGGGATGGAGCGAATATCGAACGACATATTTCCCGAAAACCATATCTCGAACAGAGTCAGGCACCGGTGCCATTTCAACTGGTGTGCCCATCTTGGGAAAATCAGGAAGCAATTCGATTTTGCCAACCAGTTCGGTGGCGATCCGGGCTGCCGCCGATGGATTGTGGACTGCAATGAACTTCCTGAGGCGCTGTAAATCTTCAATGGCTTCGTCCGTGTAAACCAGTTTCACTTACCTGACCTCGGTGCATCCTGCTCGTTGTCGGTTCCCCAACTATTAAGCCAGCTGTGAACCTCGCGGGCATCAACAACCTTGCCTTGTGCAGCGGACTCCATTGCTTCTAAGGTCTGTTTCCAGCGCTCTTGCTCCAGCTGCTGCTTTTCTATGTACTCCGATAATGCTTGGTTAATTACCCAACCTTTGCTCCGGTGCAACCTGCCAGCAATTGCTTCCAGGTGCTGTTCAACTTCTGCTTGAAGGCGAACCGTGGTGACGCTCATGACTATACCCTCGAGTTTGGCTACTACAATGTATTACAACATAGTCTACGAGGGTGCGGCAAAAAATTTAACGCCCCGCAGCATGCGCGGCTTTGGAATGGAGGCGAAGCCGCAATGGAAAAGACGTCGCCGTGCCTGCGATGGTTATGTGCAGTGAGCGACGTTCGGGAACCTCTCGGGATGCTCTATAATTTCTTCCGTCAGGTCGACATCAAGGTCAGGCCAATAGAAGTGGCCTGGAGATTGTTCCTCAACGTTCACAATTGCGCTGACCGGCTGCTCCTTAAACCAGGGAAAACTGTTGTAGGGCATGAAAAACTCTCGGTCGTGCGCCAGAAGCCACACGCCATGCGCAGAAATGTTCGTCACCTCAACTGCCGAAGTGCTGTTTCCAAGCGCTGACAAGCTCATCTCGGTGATCCTCCACCAATAATTCGATTTCTTTCAGTTGCTGCCGGTTGTATCCGTAATTTTTGGACAGCTCAAGATCTGGTTCAAGCCAGAATTTTGCCTCGCCATCACCCGATACTACATGAACATGCATGCGAGACTCCTCTCGCGAGAAGAAAAAGAAACGATATCCTTTTTCTCGGAATACTGTAGGACTCATCCATACTCCTCACACATAACGCTGAGCACAGCGGCGACCTTGGAGTGGCGACGAAGGAGCCACGGAAAGGGCGTCCGGCGGCCATCGGCCGCGTACTGCTGCGACTTGTTATGCATGCTGAGCCACCTTGCGAGATGCCACGATGAAAACTGCTACTGGCAACCACACCAAAACAGCTAGCAATGCCGCTTTGAAGCTGTAGGGGGCAAAGATTAGCCCATAGATCCCCCATGTTGGTAGGTTAAGCCACGCCGATACAATGCCTGATGCCCAAAACCCCTGGCAGTGAAAGCCAACCAACATTGCATCGGTAAGGTAGCAACCAGCAGTTTCGGCAGCTATTGCACCACGTCCGATGAATACTGCGATCATGATATCTACCACCACCGCCAAACCAATCAGTGTCAGCGCTACACCTGATAACTTTTTAGCAATTGACCAGTTCATCATCCTGCATAACGCCAGCCAGCATGCGCGGCTGCGGAATGGAGGCGAAGCCGCAATGCAGCAGGCGTCGCGTGCCTGGCCTTGTATGGATAATTTCTG
>NZ_AXBV01000066.1:0-68239 GCF_000475255.1 Marinobacter sp. ES-1 | reverse complement strand
TACTTTATTTCGAATTAGTAACTCATATCATTTCTTTACTCTCCGGGATGGCCTGCAATAACAACATGCTTGCGTTAGCAATGACAAAGATGAGGGCACCATGGGTTTACTCGATCGCACTGCAATTTTATGGGGGGTGGGCATTGCTGTTGCGCTCGGTATTGCCTGCATTCTGGTGGCTCCGTTGATGGGGCTCGATGCCGCCTCTCTGTTAATCGGGCTCCTTGTGGGCCTTGCTGCTGCGGCTTGCTATCTGGTTTTACGGGTGCTTGAACCAATAGAGCGTGGCATCAACGACCTGAATGATGGCTCCCTGGCTGACAATCATCCCTTGCGGGCTCAGTGTGCGCAGCTTCTGGCGGATGCCCGTGCGGGCAAGGCCCTGGTTGAAACCCTCTCGGCCAGTGCCGACAAGAATGCCATCTCGGCCGCCGAAGTCTCGTTTGCGGCGGATCAGGTGAAGCAGCGCCTGGACCGACAGGTTGAAGAAACCGCTCAGATGGCCGACTACGCCGGCCAGATCACGGAATCGGTTCGGGAATCATCGGAACAGGCCACCAACGCCGCCACCATGGCATTGCAGAATCGCGAAGTCAGCGTGGAGGGGCGTCAGTCATTGGTGTCGGCCATTGAAAATGTGCGCCTGGTGCATCAACAGTCGGAAGAGAACCTCAGGTTGATTCAGGCCCTGCACGAAAAATCCGGCAAGATCCAGGGCGTGACGTCCACCATTCAGGGTATCGCCGAGCAGACTAATCTTTTGGCACTGAATGCCGCCATTGAGGCGGCCCGCGCCGGTGAACAGGGCCGCGGGTTTGCGGTGGTGGCTGATGAAGTCCGGCAGTTGGCCGGGCGCACTGCCCAGGCCACCAGTGAAGTGGCGGACACCCTCGACGAAATCCAGAATGACACAACCAAGATTGTGTCCCGCATTGAATCTCTGGCGAAAACCGTGGAAGACGGGCTGACATCTGTAGAGAGCGTTGGCGGCCAGCTGGATCAGATTCGGGATCAATCCGACCGGGTTCAGCAGCAGGTTGCCCGTATTGCCGAGATTGACCAGAACAACGAGCAGAGTCTGGCCCAGGTGTTTTCGGCTATTGAGTCTGTCCGTGACCATATATCCGAAAGTGATACCAGTGTGGCATCGCTGGCGGACCAGGCTTCCACGTTGATGGAGCTGGCGGAGAAGGCGAATGCTGCCTTTGCGCTGAACAGCAGCGAAAGCTACCACCGGCCGTTTTATGAGAAAGCACTGGAAGGGGCGCAGCAGATTGGCCAGTTGTTTGAGGCGGCAATTCGAGAGGGCCGTTTGAGTGAAGCGGCGCTGTTTGACAAGAAGCGAACACCGATTGCCAACACCCAGCCCCAACAGTATTCCAGCAGCTTCGATCGGTTTACTGACCAGATGTTTCCGGCAATACAGGAGCCCATCAAGAAATCCCATGAGGCTATGGTGTTCTCCATCGCCTGCGCGCCGGACGGTTATGTGCCTACCCATAACAAGGATTTTGCCCACCCGCCGAGTGGTAATCCGGAAGTCGACCTGGTGAAAAGCCGCAGCAAGCGACTGTTCAATGACCGCACTGGCATACGCTGCGGGAGTCATACCGAAAGCATGCTGCTCCAGACCTATCGCCGGGACACCGGTGAAATCATGCACGATCTGTCGGTGCCCATCTATGTGAACGGCAAGCACTGGGGCGGGTTCCGGGTTGGGTATCGGCCGGCGGGGAATTGATCGCACTGGGCTCCAGCCAAGGCTGTGATAGACTGCCAGGGACGTAACAAGGAGAACACCTGTGTCCGAAACCGAGTATATCCCCGCAAAACCTGACGGTCAGCAATCACAGGAGCCCAGCTCTGCGAGGAATCTGGCGGTGGTGGTTTACATCCTGCAGGCGTTGTCTTTTTTCCTGGGGGGGCTGACGGCACTGGTGGGCGTGATCATCAACTACGTCAAACTGGATGATGTCCGTGGTACCTGGATAGAGCCCCATTTCCGCTGGCAGATCCGCACCTTCTGGATTGGTTTGCTGTGGACAGTCATCGGGGTGATTACCACCATGCTGATCGTGGGCTGGTTTATTCTGCTGGGTATTGCGATCTGGGTGATCTACCGAATTGTCAAAGGTGCCCTGGCCCTGAACGATGGCAAGACCCCGATGTAACGGGGTCTTGATGGCTCAGTCTTCCGTCACTTCTTCCAGGCGTAATGCGCTCAGCATGCCCGCCAGCCCCATCAGTCCCAATACCAGAATCACCGCCACGTCCGAAATCATGGAAATGGCGGCTGTGAACCCCCCGGTTACCAGCAGCAACACACCGATAACGGTATTGCTGACCGCTGTGTAGTCTGTCCGTTTGTTGCCTCCGGCCATATCCACCAGATAGGTTTTGCGCCCCAGGCGCACGCCGGCATGGGCAATACTCAGCACAAAAAACGCGACCGGATAGAACCAGGCACCGCCAAACCCGGGGCCCAGCACCAGTGCCAGAACACCAACCACCAGGCAGACCGAGCTGGCCATGGCGGCACCCCGAATCATCACTCGGCGGCTGGAGGTGTCGGCGGCCCAACCCCAGAAGCTGGCGCTCAGGGAGCTGGCCAGACTGCTGGCGAGCAGAAAGACGCCCAGCATCCAGCCAATATCGGATTCCTGTTGGGCGAGCACCACGAAATAGGGAGACGCCAGAGCCGAACACAAAAGCAGTGCACGAGTGATGACAAAATGCCTGAAGGGCGCATCGTCCCGTAGCAGCGACAGACTTTTAAAAGCCTCGTTGATCGCGTTGCCACCGCCCCCTGTTTCCCCGGCATACTCTTCCACATTGGCAAACAGAACCCCGGCAATCACCCACAGCGTAGCTGCCAGGAGCAGCAATGTGGTGTAGAACGCAATGCTGGGGTCGCCCCGATCCCAGAACAGCAGTCCTGTGAGCACCACCGTGGCGGTGCCCCCAATGGTGGTTGCCAGCCCAGACAGCCGGCCCCGGCGGGTTTTGGGGATACACTTGCCCTGAACGTCTTTCATGGAGACCGAGCAGAATCCCCGGGCCAGTGAAAACACAATAAGCGCCGCGACAATGCCGCCACCTGCCGCATAGCCTTCAAGAAACCACACGCTTGCCGCCATCGCAGCCACGCTGACGGCCTGCCCGAAACTGCCCAGGGTCCAGAACCATTTGCGCACCGCCTTGCGACGCACCCAGGCGGCGATCACCATCTGCGGCACCATGGAGCCGGATTCCCGGATAGGCACCAACCAGGCTACCAGAGCCGGTGCGCCAACGGCACTCATCAGCCAGGCCAGCACGGTCTTGGGGCTGATCAGCAAGTCGCCGAGTTTGGTGAGCACATTGCTGAACAGAATCAGGAAGAAGTTTCGGGGTACTTCCCGACAGGCTTCCTCCGGGATGTCTTTACAGACCCGTGCGTCCTCTTCGTTGGCAATCAGTCCGTAGAGCTGGTCGATGGTGTCGGGTTTGGTTGCTGGCAAAGGGCCGTCCTCCGGAAAAATGTTTGCCAAGCATACCAGTTAGCTCGGGTGTGCTTAAGCGGGAGGACCAGCGGTGCCGGTCAGACCAGGTGGTGGTCCCACTGTACCGGTAGCCGCGCGATGTCTTTCGCAGGTTGTCCGGCGCTCAGTTGCACCAGTCGGCCCTGTCCCGAGGACACCAGGAAATCGCCTCCTGCCAGAGTCTGAATGCCGGCGCAGTCAGTGATGCGGGCTTTGGAAACCAGCTCCCCGGTCTTGCCGCGGAAGACAATAGCGGTGCCGCCCACGGGGGAAGCGGCGGCGATCAGGTCGTTTTCAGGATGGGCCACCACGCTGGCGATGTAGTTGCCGAGAGCGGCCTGGGTTTCCGGGTCAAAGCGATATTCCCGGAGTTGCCCATCTTCTATGCGCGCCAACAGCGGAGGTCGCTTGTAGAGCGGTCCCTGGTACTGGTAGGCAACATAGACTTTGCCTTCGGTACTGACGCTGACGTGGCGGGAGCTCTGCTGGTGGTGGGCAGGGGGAAAGCGGCCAACGATCTGGCCGGACCGGCGGTCCATCAGAATCAGGGCCGGTTGCATGGTATCCAGATTGAGTTTGATGCGGTCGTAATCAGGGTGAGTCAGAATGCCGCCCAGGCCGATGACCAGAGTGTTGCCGTCCGGATGCAGGGTAAGCTCATGGGGCCCGATGCCGGCCAGTTCAAAGGTGTCCACCCGTTTATAGTCCTGCTCGGCATCGTAGACGGCGACAATGCCTTCGCCGGGCTGGTAGCGGCTGGCCGTGGCGTAAAGCCACCGGCCATCAGGTGAGAACACGCCGTGGCCGACAAAGTGTTCGCCTTCCGGGGCCATGATGCGGTGTCTGCGTTGGCCGGTTTCTGCATCAAACACATAGAACGACCAGCCCGGTCGGCGTTCAAAAAACAGAGTATCGTTTCGGCCGGGCCGGTTACAGCCGCTGTGGCATCGCGTGTCTACCGGCGCCTGCCACTGGACGTTGCCGGATCGATCAAAGGCACTCACGCCAAAGCGTCCATCCGGCAGGCCAACCGCGCCGGCATAGCGTTCGGGCTGTGGGCCGGTTTTGCGGGGGAGCAACGAGCACCCGGTGAGGGTGGCGGCCATAGCTCCGGCGACGGTGGCTTTGATCAGGGTTCTGCGATAGATGAGCATGGGTATACCTGTTCAGTCGCCGTCACTTGAGTTGAAGCCACGCACTACGCCAAGCGCCACGGCGGCTTCGTCATTGACCAGCGTTGAAAGCTGGGAGACATCCACAAAGAGCCCTTGCAGAATGCGGAACCGCTCATCACTCTCCATGAGCGTTGTCATGGCAGCATGGGCTTCCGGAAAGTTGTCAGCCACTTCCTCAAACTGCCTCTGAATGCGCTCTGCCAGTCTGGCCTCGCCGTCGGTTTTCAGCAAAGTGATCAGTCCGGGAAGGTAGAATTTCTCGAGCCCTGCCACTGTTGCTTCCACCGCCATCAGACTCTGGCCACTGCGCCAGGCATCGGTGATGTAAGGGTTGCGTTTGCCATTGCCCCTTAGCCCCATGGGCTGCGCCAGTCGTCGCTCTTCCAGTATTTCAAGCGCCTTCATACCGGCTTTGATGGTGGTGTCGCGGTATGGCCCGGTGTCCAGATAGTGTTGTTTGAAGCTGGCCCAGCTGTCTGCGAGACCCCGGGCATTACGTGCCATATGTCGGGTGACCGCCGAGAGCACCTCACAGTTTTTGGCTGCGGGCAGGGCGTTTTCTCCACTGTTGAGTTGCTCATCGAATAGCAGGTATTCGGCCATGGGAAAGCCCTGAACCGCTACCCCGGATTGGTTGATCACCTCGGCGTTAACGGGAGCTTCGGTGCCAAGCAGATACCGGGCCTTGCGAGCGACCAGGTTTTTCGGGTCCGGCCAGAACTGGAATTGCCAGGACAGGTTGTTGTTCTCCACCGGGCCGAAGTCAACAAATCGGACCCGCTGCCAGGCCAGGAAGGCATCGAGCCAGGCATCGTTCAGGGCCGGTCGGCTGTCGGACGTTGGCGTATTGCAGTAACCGACTGCCGCCGATGCCAGTTGTTCGGTTTTGGTTGCCAGCGATTCGTAGCCGTTTTGAATAGCGCCATGCCACTGTTCGCGGGCCCGGGTATCGGCGTTGGCCGCGAGTGCCGCCGTAGTGCAGACGAGCAGGGCGGAGGCGAAGAACAGTCTGGTGATCGGTTGCATAGTGGATCCTCAGAGTGAATTCAGAAAATCGATCAGGGCGCTGCGCTCCGGCTCGGCCATCTGACGATAGCGGTCAGCTGCCGGCTGGGCTTCGCCACCGTGCCAGAGAATGGCTTCTTCCAGCGTGCGGGCGCGGCCGTCATGCAGAAAACCGGACTGGGGGTTAACCACCTGGGCCAGGCCTATGCCCCAAAGCGGTGGCGTGCGCCACTCGTTGCCGTCAGCGAGGAACTCGTCCCGGCCGTCTGCCAGGGCCGGGCCCATGTCGTGCAGTAACAGGTCGGTGTAGGGCCAGATGGTCTGGTTGCTCAGATCCGGGCGGTCGGCCACTTCTCCAGTCTGGTGTTTCGGGGTGTGGCAACCGGCACAGCCGGTTTCATTGAATAGCCTGGCGCCTTTCTGCACGGATTCAGCGCCCAGATCCCGACGGGCAGGGACCGCCAGACTCTTGGCGTAGAAGGTGACAAAGTCGGCGACCTTGTCGCTCACTTCGGGCTCACCACCGTGAGTAAACCGTTCGCACTGTTGTTCCGGGGTGCAGTCGGTGGTGGGTTTGATGGACGATGTCAGGCCCATATCGCCGGCGAAGGCGCCCATGCTTTGCTGGTGCACATCCGGTTCCGCGGCTTTCCAGCCAAACCGGCCCGGCAGCGTTTGCTGGCTGGCGACATCCCACACCTGATTAAGCTTGCCGGAAATCCCGTTGTTGTCGGTATCTTCCGGATCGGCCAATGCCTCAAGATCGGCAATAGGGATGGCTTCCAGCAGTCCCATGCCGATCATTTGTGGTGCCACCCGGGGAGAGACCAGCAAATTTGCCGGCATAGGACCATAGTTGGGGTTCTCGATGCGATATTCCGGTTTGCGCAGTTCAACCACCGTTCCATCCCCAAGTATTTCCTGAACTGGCTCCCAGTCAATCACCAGATCCGCTTCCGGTTTTGCGGCCGGCAGGGCCGCAGTCTGCAATTGACTGCCGTAGACCGGTGCGGGTTTGAAACCGTGCTTGCGCAGGAGTTCTGCATCCTTGACCGGATCGGCGGGTACTGCCAGCCGCAGGAACAGGGAGACAGGCGGTTCATCAACGCCGGGCGGGTGTCCACGGCCATCCTTGATGTGACAACCCTGGCAGGAGTTGGTATTGAACAGGGGGCCCAGGCCGTCCCGGGCATCGGTGCTGGCCGGTGCTTCCACCCAGGGATTGCGGAAGAAACTGTTGCCAACGCTGAAATCCAGGCGTTTGGTCATGGACAGGTTGCCCTGGGGCAGCGAGTAGGCGTTGGTGTCGGCCTGATTGACCGTGCCTTCACCGCCTGTGGCCGGTGTAGTTTGTATCGGGTAACCAGCGTGAGTCTCTGCAATCAGGGGTTGAGTGCTGAAGGCCAGCGGCAACAGACAGAAGATGAGTGCTCGTTTCATAACTACTCGCGTTTCAGAATGGAAGAAGCCATGGAAAATCGACCTTCGGGCATAAAGGAGGGTTTTCCATGGCTTGTTCTTGTTAGCAGGATACCGGGAGTTTCTATCTCCCGGTATCCGTTTACTGCAACCGGATTAATCAGAATGAATGGCCGGCGTCGTCCGGTGACAGAGCTTGAATGCCCAGTTGCCGTGCAGCCTGCTCGATAGAGCCGGTCTGCTCAACCAGCGCCATGATAGCGCCGTTGACAATGCGGGTGCCTTCCGCGTTGCCCGGGGCAATCATGGTGTCAAAGGCCATCGGGTTCTGGCTGCTTTCGGCGCGGGCTTTCATGAGCGCCAGGGCTTCCATTGACGCGTCCAGCTGACGGTTCAGGCGAGCATCCAGCTCCGGGTTGGTTTGCTCAACCAGATCAGACAGGGACGGGCCTGAAACCACAGAGCCATCTACGCGACGATAGGTGCCGGTATACACGTTCTGGATGCCCTGGCCGTTGTAGTAGTGCGAGTTGTGGGTGTTATCGCTGAAGCAGTCGTGTTCGTCCTCATAAGAGTTGGCTTCCAGGGCAACTTTCATGCGCTCACCGGCCAGCTCGCCGAGGGACAGGGAACCCATACCGAACAGCATTTTCTGGATGCCCTCGTCGGCGTTTGCGGACGTCAGCTGGGAACGGTAGTTGTCTGAGGTGCCCGGGGCCCACTGGGCAACCATCCACTCCAGATCATCGACCAGCAGATCAGTCACGGCATCCAGGTACTGGGCACGGCGCTCACAGTTGCCGTTGGTGCAGTCGTTGCCTTTGGCGTAGTCAGTAACCGGGCGCTCGCCTGCGCCACCTTCAAAACCGTGCAGATCCTGGCCCCACAGCAGGAATTCGACCGCATGGTATCCGGTGGCTACGTTGGCTTCGGAACCGCCGACTTCGTTCAGGTCAGCCAGCAGTTCGGGGGTGAGTGTTGCCACATCCAGAGTTTCCCCGCCGACGTTAATGCTGTTGCTGGCGACGATGTTGGCGGTTGCACCGGCATTACCGAGTTCGTGCTGGTAGTCGTCGGCTTTGACGTAGTCGATCAGGCCTTCGTCCAGTGGCCAGGCGTTCAATTGGCCTTCCCAGTCATCCACGATGGCATTGCCGAAGCGGAAAACCTCTGACTGCTGGTAAGGAACCCGTGAGGCCAGCCAGGCTTCTTTTGCCGCTTTGAGGTTGGCTTCGGTGGGGTTGGCAATCAGGCGGTCAGTAGCCTCGTCCAGCGCGCGCGCAGTAATCAGGGCATCCTCGTAGGTGGCATGGGCCAGATCGGCGTAATGGGTTACCACCGATGCTTTGGTGGCCGGCGCACTGTGCTCGGCGGACCAGGGCGCGTTTGCGCAGCCCGCGGTAAGGGCTGTGGCAATGGTCAGTGCCAATGGGGCTGGGCGAAACAGGTTTTTCATTTCAAACTCCATGTTGATGAGGTCTTTTTGCAAATAAGAAATATTAGCGTTCAGATTATGGGTTTGGAAACCCTACATAGCAAGGGGTTTTTGATATAGGTGATTGTCGGGCCGCTTGCGTGGCCAAGGTGACTGCGGCTTAATGGGCTCCTGATTCCGGGAGCCTTTTATGCTGAGTTATCTTCACGCCTTCCACGCCGGCAACTTTGCCGATGTTCAGAAGCATGCTGCACTGTCACTGGTGCTGGCCATGATGCAATCCAAGAAATCTGCCATAGCCTGTTTTGACACCCACGCGGGCAGCGCCCGTTACGATTTGGGCAGCGAGCGGGCAAGAAAAACCGGCGAAGCCGATGCTGGTGTTCAGGCCTTGTGGCGGATCCGGGAGCAACTGGCCACCGGCGACTGGCAGCCGGTTCTGGAGGTATTGGCGCGGTACAACCCAGGCAATGGGCCGCTACAGACGTATCCGGGCTCGCCGGCATGGTTTGCGGAATTTTGCCGTCCGGGTGATTCCGTCACCGCTTTCGAGCTGCACCCTTCGGAAGAGCGTCAGCTGGCTCAGTGGGCTGATGAATCGGGGGTGAAGGTGCGCCATGAGGATGGCCTGAAAGGGCTCCTGAAATGCTTGCCGCCGGCACAGCCACGACTGTTGGCGCTGATTGATCCTTCTTACGAAATCAAAACCGATTATGAGGCCGTAGCCCGGACATTGATGGACGCGTGGAAAAAATGCCGCCATGGCGTCTATCTTATCTGGTATCCCCTGTTAACCAGTGGCCTGGAACAAAAGCTGATGGATTCACTGAGGGCGTCCGGCTCGGTGCGCAAGATTCTTCAGTGCGAGGTTATGCTGGATCAGCCGCCCGAACGGGGCATGGTGGGTTCCGGCATGCTGATTGTGAACCCGCCCTGGGCGTTCGATGAACGTTTTGCGGCCATGATGTCGGATCTGACCGGCCCCGATCGGCTCGGTCTGTCGCCTTCCATGGATTGGCTGGTGCCTGAATAGGCCCGGAGTATCGCCGTTGACTGACAACAACCAAGCTGATCACCCATGCCTGCCTGGCGGGCTGATTCCTCTGGAGCAATGGCGGGTTCCGGAGACCTCCGTCCGCAGAACCATTCGCAGTGGTCTCCGGGATATTCTGGATCAGTTAAAAGCGGGCATTCATCCTGACGAACAGGCGTTCAGAAGTCTGGATGATTTGCCTACCCTGTCGGAACGCCAGATTCAGGACTATGCCCCGGTACCGGATCGTGAAGAACTTGCCCGGGCTTTATTGAACGAGCTGGAACAGTTGCGCCGGTCGGGTGGACAGTCACGCAAGACCAGTTTTCTGGTGGCACCACCATTCTCAGGTATTGCCGAAGCGTTGCGGGCCTCGGGTCGGCGGGTGATAGCCCCGCCGGACAATCTGTTAATGCCTGAAAGAGACATTACCGGCTGGTGGGATCACCAGCTTCAGGACGATGACTGGGTAATACCGGAACTGGCGGATTTCTGGCTGCGACACCGGTCCGGTCTTGGTTTGTTGCGTGAATTATTCGCGCGCCTTGCGCGGGATAAAGTGGGTGAGGGCATCATTGGCTGTTCCGGCTGGTGTTGGCAGTTCTGGACTCAGTATCTGCCAGAGCTCCACCTGGCGCCATTGACCCCCAGCCCTTTGTCCGGGGATCGTCTTACCAACTGGCTTGGACATCTGGCGGGGGAGCGCCCGCAAGGACCACTGACGGCGAGAATGACCCAGGATGGCCTGTATGTACTGCCGGCGCCAACCGGGGACGACGAGCGAAAATACAGCCTGTTTACCCGGGATCTGGCCACTTTGGCTCGGGGAAATCCGGGCGTTGCCCTGGCTATCTGGCGCCGAACTCTTCGGGCACGGCCCGAGGACGAGACGCAGCAGCAAGGGGAAGAGGATGCACATCAAGATGGCCGCCAGTGTTGGGTGGCGCCACTGGATCAGCTGAGTTTGCCTGCCGTGCCCCAGAGTTCAGCCCGGCAGTCCGGCTACCTGCTGCATGCGTTGTTGATGCATGGCGGCCTGAGCCTGGGGCAGCTGGAGCTGACTTCGGGGTTGCCTGGCGAGGAACTGCGGATAGCGCTGTCCCGGCTGGAACGAGCCGACGTAGTGACCGGCGATGAGCAGGAAGGCATCTTTCGGGTGCAGGCATTGGCGTATCCGGCTGTGCGGCGGTATCTGCAATCCAAAGGGTATCCGGTGGACAGCTTCTAGGAGAAACGGTTATGGGCGATTTCGGTATCAAGGACGCACTGTCTTCAATTACCTCCGAGGCTTTGCTGGAAGCCCTGGCGGTCATCGTTGCGGCTTCGTTGCTGATCCTGATGGTTCAGAAAGCAGTTCCGGTACTGGCTGCGAAACTATCGGGAAAACCGAGGCTGTACCTTCTCGCATCCGTTCCTCTTTTCCGGCTTCTGGTCATTGTTCTGACGATCATTGTGGTGGTGCCCATTCTGGTGGAACCCTCATTCGAGAACATGATTGCCATCTTCGGTGCCCTGGGTCTTGCCTTGGGTTTTGCGTTCAAGGACTACGCCAACAGCCTCATTGCAGGTATCGTTACGCTCTATGAAATGCCTTACCGACCGGGTGACTGGATCGAAGTGAACGGTCGCTATGGTGAGGTGCGGAGTATCGGTACCCGGGCCGCAGAAATCGTGACGCTGGATGATACCGTGATTGTGATTCCCCACAGCCTGCTGTGGAATACACTGCTGGCCAATGGCAATGACGGCACGGATAACCTGATGTGCGTGGCCGAGGTTTTTCTGGACCCGAACCACGATGTCGGCCGGATGCTGGGCCTGTTCCGGGATGCGATCTTTGCCTGCCCGCTCACCAAAACCTACCAGCCGGTGCTGGTCACGGTTGCCGCACGGGAAGCCGGTATGTGCTATCGGTTGAAAGCCTACCCGCTGGAGCCCAGAGAGCAGGCGCGTTTCATTTCAGACCTGACCGCAAGGGCCGCGGAGATCTGTGGTGACGAGGGTGTCCCGATGGTCTCCTACCCTTATCTGCAGGCTCAGAAAGCCTGATCCGGGCAGGGCTGATCAGTCACCCGCAATCGACGTTGCCCGCTGAATCAGCGCCTGGCCTTTCTCTCCGGTCAGTTCGATAAAGCGTTGCCGGGCGGGCAGGCTCGCATCGTGGAAGGCCGCCCTTTCAGCTTCCGTCAGCCGTACGACCCGGATACCGCCCTGTTCCAGTATGGTCTCCAGCCGCTCCTTGTTCAGGTCCTCCTGGAGAGTCCAGGCTTCCTCGGATAGCTGTGCAATGGTTTCCTCCAGCCATTTCCGTTCCTGCCAGGGGAGTCCTGCGAACCAGTCCTCATTGGCCACAACAGATGCGATAAACCGTGAGGCCCTGGCCATGGTCATGACGTTCTGGACTTCATGGAACCCCATTTCCTCAATAGCAAACACCGGGTTGCTCTGGCCGTCGATGTTGCCGAGCTGGAGATCGCTGTATACCTGGGCGAAAGGCGTCTGTACGGGGTCAGCACCATAGCTTCGGAAAGCCTCTGCTGCGGTTTCCGAGGTCATGGTGCGAAATCTTAACCCCTGGAAATCGGCGGGGGTTCTCAGGGGGTTGTTGGCCGTCCAGGTCATCCAGCCTTCCGGCACGAACCCCAGCAGTTGCAGGCCAGCGTTGTGGTAGGCCGGTTCAAATGCGGAAATAAACGCGGGCGCCTCCAGAAGGCGACGGGCCGGTTCCTGTTCTTCCGGAAGCAGGAAGTGAAGATTAAAAAGGCCGGTTTCCGGAACGGTATCGGCCAGGTGGCCGGGCGAGGCAAAGGCCAGGTTGACTGAGCCGTTGCGAGTCAGTTCTGTCAGTTGGGCCGAGGTGCCCAAAGAGCCATAAGGAAAGACATCGACCTCAATCCTTCCACCAGACAGCGCTTCGACCTGTTCCCTGAACTGCTATGCGTAAAGATGCTGAACACTGCCTTCAACCTCTTCCAGGGCAAAGCGCCAGGTGACCGGATACTCTGGTTTGCCGTCCGCCGAACTCTGCGCGGCTGACGAGGAGCCATTGTCGGAGCAGCCGGTCAGCAGCATCACTGCCGCAGTGGCAACGAGGCTGAAGCTGAGAAGCGGGTGGCGTTTGGTCATTGTATTCAGGGCTCCAGAATCCGGCACATTTGAGTCTAGAGGGAAAAGGTAACACAACAGACCGAGGAGAAAAGGCCGATGTGTAAACGCCAGACGAACAGCCACAAAAAAGCCCCGCCGAAGCGGGGCCAGACGACGAACCGGATGCAGGAAATTTACATCAGAGCGTCAACGCGGTTGCGTACCTTCGGCTCACTGCTGTAAGCGGTGGCAATGGCGTTATAGGTGGGAATATCGATACCCACGTCTTCGATCACCGAGACCATTTCATCATTGGCTTCCATCTGCAGTTCCTGGGCCTTCTGCTGAGACTCGGCTGATTCGATCTTCTCGATGTATTCCTCTCGCACTTCCATAACACCGGATTGTGCCTCAATGAATTGTTTCAGCTCAGCATCGCTGTAATTGGTGCTTTGGCTGCCTGCGGCGGCGGGGTTGCTGTAACCCGAGCCCTGTTCGGCCGGGGCCGGGTTCTGTTGTGCTATCACCGGTGCGGTTGCCAGCAGTGCCAGAGATGCGGTGATGGATACAAGCAGTTTGTTCATAGCTTTACTCCTGGTTTTAATGAGGCCGGCTCGGTCGTCCAGCCACAAACTTGTGAATGTCGATGTGACAATAGCGATTCCCGTGCCAGGTTTTAATTTCTCTATAAAGTCAATAAAAACAGTAGCTTGTGGATGCTCTATGGTTAAAGCTCAGTAATCTGTCTTGTGGCAAAATGCCACATGTGGCAGAAAGGCTGTGACATTTCTGCAGAGTGGTGTTTATGGCGTTGATGGGAAAACGGGTGGGAGCACTGTTCCGGTCGCTGCAATTAACGTTGGTGCTCAGTATTGTAGTGCCGCTGCTGCTGTTCAGTGGCATTGCTATCTACATTGGCATGGGGGCGGTAGAGCGCGCTCTGAACGATCGCCTTCGTGAAGACCTGGAACTGGTGGCGCGAGCGGTCAGCGGGCCGGTGAGTAAGGCGCTGGCCGAAAGCGATGAACTGGTCCTGGGCGAATCCCTGAAATCCATCTTCCAGATCGGGCGTATTTCCGGGGCCTCGGTGTTTGACGCAGAGGGTGATCGGGTGGCCAGTCTCGGTGTTGCTGACTCCGATGTCACCAATAGCGCCAGCGCCGAAAAGGCAATCGCCAGTGGTGAGCTCGGGGGCGCGTTTCGTTGGGTGGATGGCGAGTCGGTGTTTTCCCAGTTCACGCCGCTGGTTGCTGAAGACGGGCGGATTCAGGGTTTGTTGCAGGTAACGCGGCAACGCAGTGATTTCCATGATCTGGTGGCCACCAGCCGTTGGTGGGCAGTGGTGATCTGGTCGATGATTGCGGCCACCATCATCCTCGTTGTCGTTCTGGGGCATTACCGCACCGTGGGGCGACATGTGAACCGTTTGCTGGAGAGCATGGCTTCTCTGCAACCGGGCGCCTGGCGGTTGGAGACTCCGGAGGCAGGGCCACAGGAGCTGCGCCAGATCCAGCAGGGCATTCGTGCTCTGGGCGAACGAATGGCCGAGGCCGAGGCCGAAATCGAAGACAGGATTGCCCGGGAACGGGCGCTGGCAGAACAGCTGGAATACCAGGAGAAAGTGGCGATGATTGGCCGGGTCGCAGGCGGGGTAGCTCACGAACTGGGGGCGCCTCTGAACGTTATTCAGGGCCGGGCCCGCATTCTGGCCAGGGCCGGGCTGGAGCAGGAGCAGCAACGGCATCTGGATGATATCGAACATCAGGTGGACCGGATGACCATGATTATCCAGCAACTGCTGGACTGTTTCCGGCATGTGCCCGAGTCCCGGCGACCCGTAAACCTGGCAGACATTCTCGAGGACGTCGTTACCCGCGCCCGTGAAGACAGGCGCTGCCAGGCGGTTTCGCTGCAAGCCGACGCTTTTGACAGGCCGATGCCGACACGGGCAGAGCCGCTCCGGGTTGGCCTGGCGTGTCTGAATGTGGTGAGAAATGCCTGTCAGGCTGGCCGGAAACAGGTCGCGCTCTCTGTCGGCGAGACCGGGGAGTTTTGGGTGTTCCGGGTCGAGGACGATGGCCCTGGTATACCGGCGGAGCATCACGCCAGGGTTTTCGAGCCGTTCTTCAGCACCCGCCCGGCCGGCGAAGGCACAGGGTTAGGGCTGGCAGTGGTTCAGAGTGTCATGAAAGAACATGGGGGATCCGTTGAGGTGATTGATAGCGAGTTGGGTGGTTGTGGTATGGCGCTGTATTTTCCGAAAGAGGTGGGCCAATGAGCAGCCGGCCTGTCACGATCCTGCTGGTCGAAGATGACGCCAGCCTTGGCCAGCTGCTGATGGAGGAGTTGGAAGTGGATGGTTACCGCGTACGCAGGGTCAGTATGGTGGCCGAGGCGCGGACTGCTCTGACAGACGAACGCCCGGGCCTGATCGTGTCGGATCTGCGCTTGCCCGATGGTGACGGTCTGGAGATTCTGTCGCTTCAGCAGGCCGAGCATCCAGGTATTCCCTTTATCGTGATTACCGCGTTTGGGACGGTGGACCAGGCGGTCGATGCTTTGAAGGCCGGCGCTGATGATTTTCTGACCAAGCCGCTCTCAACGGATCATCTCCGGTTAAAGATCAAACGGTTGCTGGCCCAGGCAGATCTGAACCGGCAGTTGGCGGAATATCAGTCCGGGCGCGGCGGCGATGAAAACATGGGCTTGATCGGCGGCAGTGCGATGATGGATCGCCTCAGGTCAGACATTCGCCAGGTTGCCCGCAGTCAGGCCGCGGTTCTGATTAATGGCGAAAGTGGAACCGGGAAAGAACTGGTTGCGAGGGCAATCCACCAGCAAAGTGAGCGCTCAGCACGGCCGTTCCTTGCGGTGAATTGTGCCGGTATACCGCCAGACTTGATGGAAAGTGAATTCTTCGGTCACGAGGCTGGTGCTTTTACCGGTGCACGGCAGGCCCGTAGGGGGCTGTTTGCAGAGGCGAACGGTGGCACCTTGCTGCTGGACGAGATTGGTGAAATGCCATTGGCGCTGCAAGCCAAACTGCTTCGGGTGTTGCAGGAGGGCTGCATCAAACCAGTGGGGGCTGACCATGAGGAAATGGTGGATGTTCGCATTCTGGCGGCAACGCATGTGGATTTGCTTCGGGCTGTTGAGCAGGGCCATTTCCGCGAAGACTTGTATTATCGTCTCGAAACCCTGTCGTTAACGGTGCCTCCCCTGAGGGAGCGGGATGAGGATGTTGAATTGCTGGCCATGCATTTTCTGGGTGAGGCAGCACGTCGTCACAGCCGGGGGTTCCTGAAGTTCAGTGACGTCACGTTAAGGATACTCCGCGATTATCCGTTCCCGGGCAATGTGCGTGAGCTGTCCAGTGCGATTGAGCGGGCGGTCACTTTTTGTGAAAGCGATACCCTACAGCCCGAGCATTTGCCCGAACGCATCCGGAAGCGCCAGGGCGGGATTGTTCAGGCTGCCGTTGCCGCTTCGCCCGGGAAGCTTTCCGAATGGCCCACCCTGGAAATGCTCCAGCAGGATTACGTGCGCCGGGTCATGGCTGCCGTTGATGGTAATAAACGCCGGGCGGCCCAGATACTCGGCATTAATCGCAGAACACTGTATCGCTGGCTGGAGTCGGATTTGGAGCATGGGCATGACTGATCAGAAACAGGCCATGATGTACGGCCTTGCCACGGTGCTGCTGTGGTCGACCGTTGCTACCGCCTTCAAATTGTCACTGGCGGATCTTGCGCCGGTTCAGATGCTGCTGGTGGCCTGTACCGCATCCATCGTCGTGATGGCGGCTATCCTCATGCTACAGGGGCGCTGGGGACTGGTGTTCCGTTTGCGGCGTGGCCAATACCTGCAGTCCATGCTGATGGGGCTGATCAATCCCTGTCTGTATTACTTTCTGCTGTTTGGCGCGTTCGACCGTCTGCCCGCCCAGGAGGCCCAGCCTCTGAACTACACCTGGGCACTGGTGCTGGCCTATCTGTCGGTGCCGTTTCTGGGGCAGAAACTGCGCAGGATCGATATTCTGGCGGGGTTGGTGTGTTACGCCGGAGTGGTAGTGATCGCCACCCGCGGTGCGGTAACCTCGCTCTCATTCTCGGACCCGCTCGGTGTCTCGCTGGCGTTGGGCAGCACGCTGGTTTGGGCGTCTTACTGGATTATTGCCACCCGGGATACCCGGGACCCGGTGGTTGGCCTGTTTCTGAATTTTCTATTTGGACTGCCGGTCATTGTGCTGGTGTGCTGGCAGACGGCGGGGTTGGTCATGCCGGTCGGGAGTTCGATGGCCGCTGCGGTTTACGTCGGCGTTTTTGAAATGGGCATAGCCTTTGTGCTGTGGTCCCAGGCCATGAAAAAAGCAGAAAACACCTCGAAAGTGAGCAATCTGATTTTTATCTCGCCTTTTCTGTCCCTGGTGTTTATCTACTTCATTCTGGGCGAAGTTATTCTCACCTCGACCTACGTCGGGCTGGTGCTGATCATTGCGGGATTATGGCTGCAGCAGAAGAAAGTCCGTGACCGGGAGCAGGCGTTGAACCATGGCTGAGAACTGGTATCTGTACCTTGTTCGCACCGCATCGGGTAGCCTCTACACCGGAATTGCCACAGATGTGGAGCGGCGGTTTGCCGAGCATCAGGCGGGGGCACCTAAAGGTGCCCGGAGCCTGAGAGGTAAAGGGCCGTTAACCCTGGAGTTCCATGTACCTGCCGGCGACAGGAGCCGCGCCTCCCGACTGGAATGGCAGGTCAAGCGCTGGCCCAAGGTTCGAAAGGAAGCTTTGATCCGGGGTGTCGTCAGGCTTGAAGATGATGCCTGATGTGACGCCCGGCAACGGCCAGAGCGTCTCTGGCCCGGTCAAGCTGCGCGGCGTGCACCTGGAATACGTGCCAGAGATTGTTGTAGATCTCCAGCGTGGTTTCCACGTGTTCCTGTTTGGCCGCCTCCGCCAATCGACGGGCGTCGTTGAGCAGAACTTCCTGGCTTCCGACCTGAATCAGCAGGGGAGGCAGGCCACTCAGGTCACCGTAGACCGGCGACACCAGCGGGTGCGTCAAAGGCACGCCGTTGGCATACATTTTCGCGGCTTTGAAGGTCCAGGCAGCGTGCAGGACCGGTTCACATTCCGGAGTGTAAAGATCCTTTTCTGACAGATCTGTCCAGGGCGAGAAGCAGGTGACGGATGAGGGTAGTGGATGATCGTGGTCGCGCAATCGCATGGCCAGTACCACCGACAGACCGCCGCCGGCGGAATCTCCGGCCAGGGCAATGGAGCCGGGGCTTACCCCCTGGTTGATCAAGGCCAGATATACGGCTTCGGCATCGTCCGGCGCGGCTGGAAACGGATGCTCCGGCGCCAACCGGTAATCCGGGATCAGTACGTCGCAGCCAGAGAATTTGGCCAGATGGCCGGCAATGCCCCGGTGGGTATCGGCAGAGCCCATAACATAGCCTCCGCCGTGAAAATACAGTACGGTGCCGCCAGAACGGTCTTCCGGGGAGGCGCGCAGCACCGGTACATCGCCCAGGTCTTCCCACGCGAAACTGACGTCTTTAGGCGGGTAGGATGTTCGATAAGCTTCCCGGGTGTATCGGCGCTGCACCGATAACGGAAACGCCCGGGACAGGACGGGCTTCACAAACCGCTGCATGGTCTGGCGTAGCCCGGCTTCAAGAAGCGGCTGGAACATCTGTGTTCTCCCTCGTGAATGGGTTAGGATGACGGTCAATTATTGATTCATGACAGGCGTTTAACTCTACGTGTACTGGAAAACAGATACCATAGAAATACCGGATTGGGACAGACATTCTCTGCTTGAGCGTCTGGAACCTTTCAACCCCGCTGAGCGCCGGAACCTCAGTGTTGAGATGGAAGCCTATTGCCGTTTTTACGGCCTGGATCTCTGGGTGGAGCACCCGGAGGTGGCTTACCATCAGGGCTACGTAAAGGCAGACCGGCACGAAGTCATGGTGCATTACTTCCGGCTGCCGGAGGCGGCAGGGAGCAAGGGCACGGTGTTCATCCTGCATGGTTACTTTGACCACGTGGGGCTGTATACCCAGCTGATTGACCGTTGCCTGGGCGCCGGCTTTGATGTGCTGACCTACGACCAGCCCGGGCACGGGCTGTCCAGCGGTACACCGGCAGCCATTGGCAGTTTCCTGGAATACCAGGCGGTGTTGTCTGAGGTCATGGCTGAGGTGAAAGACATGGTGCGCGGGCCCTGGTTTGCTGTGGGCCAGAGTACCGGTGGGGCGATCCTGATTGACTACCTGCTGTCCAACCACCACGACCAGGACACCTCTGCATTCCGGAGAGTGGTCCTGCTGGCGCCCCTCGTTCGGCCCATGGGCTGGTTAGGTGCCAGAGTGCTGCACAGTGTGGTCAAACCGTTTCTGACCCGATGGAAGCGAGCCTTTAACGAAAACAGCGGGAATACGCGGTTTCTGCAGTTTTTGCGGGAGCATGACCCGCTCCAGGCTCGCGCGGTGCACGTTGATTGGGTAACGGCCCTGAAAAAATGGGTGCCGCACATCGAGTCGGCCAGGCCGGTGGATTTTCCGGTTACCGTGGTGCAGGGCGAGAAAGACACCACCGTAGACTGGCAGCACAATCTGCGCATTATCCGCAATAAATTTTCCTCTGTGAGGGAACGAAGAATCCCGGATGGTCGTCATCATCTGGTAAACGAAGCCCAGGATTTGCAGGCTACGGTGTTTAACACCATTATTGAAACATTCTCGGAATGAAATGGCCGGCGCCGGATCTGGCAGGGCCGCAAGAAAAACCGACGCAGGAGAAAACCATGAAGAAGACAATCCTTGCTTTCGCAGTTGCCACTGTTGGTATGAGTGGCTGTATGACATACGACCCGTACACCGGTGAAGAGAAAACCTCTAACGCCACCAAGGGCAGCATCATCGGTGCCCTGGGCGGTGCTGCCGTGGGCGCGGCAACATCCAGCAGCAGTGACCGCGGCAAGGGTGCCCTGATCGGCGCTGCCAGTGGTGCGGCTGTCGGTGGTGGTATCGGTTACTACATGGACCGCCAGGAAGCGCAGCTGCGCCAGAAGCTGGAAGGCACCGGTGTTCGCGTCGTTCGTAATGGCGACCAGATCGAGCTGGTTATGCCGGGCAACATCACCTTTGACACAGACCAGTCCAGCATCCGTTCCGGCTTTACCGGTACCCTGGAGTCTGTAGCCCTGGTATTGAAAGAGTTCGACAAGACCATCATCCAGATTGAAGGCCACACCGACAGCACCGGTTCCGACAGCTACAACCAGCTGCTGAGTGAGCGCCGTGCTTCTTCAGTGCGGGACTTCCTGCTGAACCAGGGCATCGAGCCGCGCCGTACCCGTGCGACCGGTTATGGCGAGCGCTACCCGGTTGCTTCTAACGATACCTCAGCCGGCCGTGAGCAGAACCGTCGCGTTGAGCTGACGCTGGTGCCGATGGAGCAGTAATTCTCCGCTCCCAGCGCAAAAGAAAAACCCCGGAGGCGAAAGCCTGCGGGGTTTTTTTCGGCTGGTGAAAACCGGGTCAGAACAGAACGCGGCAGCGAATCGTGCCTTTCACCTGACGCAGTTTTTCCAGGGCCAGTTCGCCGTAGGCCTTGTCGACATCCACGACTACATAGCCGATATCTTCCTTGGTTTGCAGGTACTGGCCGCACACGTTGATGCTGTTCTCGGAGAACACCTGGTTGATTTCGGACATCACGCCCGGCACGTTCTCGTGAATGTGCAGCAGACGGTGCTGGTTCGGGTGCGACGGCAGGGCGACTTCCGGGAAGTTCACGGAAGACACAGAGGTGCCGTTGTCGCTGTACATGGCCAGCTTCTCGGCCACTTCACGGCCGATGTTTTCCTGGGCTTCGATGGTGGAGCCACCCACGTGCGGAGTCAGGATGCAGTTGTCGAACTCGCGCAGCGGAGATACAAACTCTTCATCGTTGGACTTCGGCTCAACCGGGAATACGTCTACCGCAGCGCCCAGCAGCTTGCCGGAGCGCAGGGCGTCGGCCAGCGCGTCGATGTCGACGACGGTGCCGCGGGACGCGTTCATCAGGATGGAGCCAGGCTTCATCTGGGCGAACTGCTCCGCCTTGAACATGTACTTGGTGGCCGGGGTTTCCGGCACGTGCAGGGAAACCACGTCTGCGATGTTCAGCAGTTCCTGCAGGGTGCCCACCTGGGTGGCGTTACCGATCGACAGCTTGGAAACCACGTCGTAGAAATACACGTCCATGCCCAGGCTCTCGGCCAGGACACTGAACTGGGTACCGATGTTGCCGTAGCCGATGATGCCGAGCTTCTTGCCACGGATTTCGTAGCTGTTCTTGGCGGACTTGATCCACTCACCCCGATGCGCCTTGGCGCTCTTCTCGGGCACGCCACGCAGCAACAGGATGGCCTGGGCCAGAACCAGCTCGGCTACGGAACGGGTGTTGGAGAAAGGTGCGTTGAAAACGGCAACACCACGGCGAGTTGCAGCCTGCAGGTCCACCTGGTTGGTGCCGATGCAGAAACAGCCCACAGCCACCAGCTTCTTGGCAGCTTCAAATACTTTCTCGGTCAGCTGGGTGCGAGACCGGATACCGACGAAGTGCGCATCGGCAATCTTCTCGATCAGGTCTTCCTCGCCCAGTGAATGGGTCAGGTACTCGATGTTGGTGTAACCCGCAGCGTTCAGGGTATCAATGGCAGATTGATGCACGCCTTCCAGCAGCAGGATCCGGATTTTGCTCTTTTCGAGAGACGTATTTGACATGGGCTAGCTTCCGAACCTTTCGTCACGTGAAATGACCGCGGCCGGGGATCGTCAACCCGGCTCACAGAACAGGGGCGGTATGATACCATAAACGGAGATTTTCACAGCGCGCCGGTTTGCCTGAATCAATTCTTTGTGAACGCCTTCTGACCACGCGCGGCCCAACCTGAGAGACAGACACACCCATGAATTCCGAACAGATCATTGCTTCCCTTAAAGAGCTGGTGGCTACCGGCGACGCCCCGGGCAAGGTTCTGACCGATCCGGCCGACCTGGACACCTATGGCAAGGACTGGACCAAAATCCATCCGCCCAAGCCCCTGGCGATCGTACTGCCGAAGACCACCGAGCAGGTGCAGGCCGTGGTGAAGTTTGCCAACGAACACAAGGTGGCCCTGGTGCCTTCCGGCGGGCGTACCGGCCTGAGCGCTGGCGCCGTTGCCGCCAACGGCGAGGTGGTAGTGGCGTTCGATAACATGAACCAGATCCTGGAATTCAATGCCAGCGACCGCACGGTGCGTTGCCAGGCGGGCGTGGTCACCGAGCAGCTGCAGAACTTCGCCGAAGAAAATGGCCTGTACTACCCGGTGGATTTCGCCTCTGCCGGTTCCAGCCAGCTGGGCGGCAACCTGTCTACCAACGCCGGCGGCATCAAGGTGATCCGCTATGGCATGAGCCGCGACTGGGTAGCCGGCCTGAAAGTGGTCACCGGCAAGGGCGATATCCTGGACCTGAACAAGGACCTGGAAAAGAACAACACCGGCTACGACCTGCGCCACCTGTTTATCGGCGCCGAGGGCACCCTGGGCTTCATTACCGAAGCCACCATGAAGCTTACCCGCCAGCCGGATAACCTCACGGTACTGGTGCTGGGTTTGGGGGACCTGACCAACACCATGGACGTGCTGCAGAAGTTCCAGAGCAAGCTGGACCTGACCGCCTACGAATTTTTCTCCCACCAGGCCATGAACCACGTACTGGCCCACGGCCAGGTGCAGGCCCCGTTCGAGACCGAAGCGCCTTACTACGCGCTGCTGGAATTCGAGGCGGTTTCTGACCAGGTGATGGACGATGCCATGTCCCTGTTCGAACACTGCGTAGAAGAGGGCTGGGTGCTGGATGGGGTGATCAGCCAGAGCGAAACCCAGGCCCAGAACCTGTGGCAGCTGCGGGAGCGGATTTCCGAGTCCATAGCCCCGCGTATTCCCTACAAGAACGACGTTTCTGTGGTGGTCTCGAAGGTGCCGGGCTTCCTGCAGGAAATCGACGACGTCGTCACCGAACACTACCCGGACTTCGAAATCATCTGGTTCGGCCACATCGGCGACGGCAACCTGCACCTGAACATCCTGAAGCCGGAAGACATGGCCAAGGAAGACTTCTTCGAGAAGTGCCAGCAGGTGAACAAGTGGGTGTTCGAGATTGTCGAGCGTTACCAGGGCAGTGTGTCTGCCGAGCACGGCGTGGGCATGACCAAGAAGCCCTACCTGCATTACACCCGCAGCGAGGCGGAAATCGCCTATCTTAAAGGTATCAAGCAGGTGTTCGACCCCAACGGTATCATCAACCCGGGCAAGATCTTCGACTGATGCAAGAGCACATCGTAGTACTCACCGGCGCTGGCATCAGCGCCGAAAGCGGCCTCTCCACCTTCCGTGACAACGGCGGGTTGTGGGAGCAGCACAGTGTGTACGACGTAGCCACCCCGGAGGCGTTCGAGCGCAACCGTGACCTGGTGTTACGGTTCTACAACGAACGCCGCCGGCAGTTACTGTCGGTCCAGCCGAACCCTGCCCACCGCCTGCTAGCCGAACTGGAAAACCGCTACCGGGTTACAGTGGTCACCCAGAACGTTGATGACTTGCACGAGCGGGGCGGCTCCTCCAACGTGATCCACCTTCACGGTGAACTCACCAAGGCACGCAGCTCGGTTAACCCCGATCTGATCTACGATATCGGGTACAACGACATCAAGCCCGGCGACACCTGTGACCTGGGTACCCAGCTCCGACCGCACATTGTCTGGTTTGGTGAGGAAGTGCCGATGCTGGATGCCGCTGCAGAAGTGGTGCGCACGGCAGACGAGTTACTGATTGTGGGAACGTCACTACAGGTATACCCGGCCGCTGGGCTGGTCTACGAAGTGGACATCGATGTGCCCATCACAGTGATCGACCCGGGCGAGCCGGCCTCGGTTTCACGTGCCAGAGTGATCCGGAAAGGCGCCAGCGATGGCTTGAATGAGTGGGTCAGAATGTTGGGCTAGCACCCATGTTGGGAGTGCTGCTATGGGGAAGGCTTTCCAAAACTGTGCGGAGCCATGGATGGCGGAGCCCAAGCGTCACATGGATGTGCCGCAAGGAGCGTGTTTTGGAAAGCCTTCCCCATAGCAGCGCTGTGCTCCATAGTTGGCCCTCCCCGACAGGACTCTTGCCTCAACCTCGGAGGTATTTCTCCAGTTCACTTCTGAATGCTGCCTGAACACCTAAGCGTTTCAACATCCAGTAATGCCCGGCAATCATTCGGTCAATAAAGATACTTTCCACTGGCGGCTTGAAGTAATCCAGATACTTGAACACCGTACTGGTTTTCGCCGCGACGTGCTTGTGGATGTCTGCCTCGGCAAAGTCATAGGGTTCATCATTCAGGAACGGGATGATCAGAATGTCCCGCCACATGGCGTAATAAGCCTCATCGACCGCCGGCTGGTTGTCCACGCGGGCGCCCAAATCAATCAGGTACTCGTCGAGTGCCTGGTAGTCCTCGTCCAGAGCCGCGATCAGAGCCTTACGGTACGCCTCTACAATCTCCGGCTTCAGTTTCTTCACGCAGCCAAAGTCATACATGATGATGGTGCCATCCGGCCGGTAGGCGAAGTTGCCAGCGTGTGGGTCGCCGTGGATGCACTGGAAGCGGAACAGCTGGTCGGCCATGATGGTGAAGATGCGGTGGCCGATGTCGTTCAGGGTTTCCTGACTGTAGCGTTCGGGGGTGACCTTGCTTACGTGGTCGCCTTCCACCAGTTCCAGGGTCAGTACCCGGCGGGTGGAGTGGCTGTCGATCACTTCCGGAATCAGTACCCACGGCTGGTCTTTGTGGAAGTCGTGGAAGAGTTTCAGGTTACGGGCTTCGTTTTCGTAATCCAGTTCTTCTTTCAGGCGCAGGCGGATTTCGCCGAACAGCTGGTCCACCGTCTCCTTCGGCATTTTCAAAAGGCCGCCCAGTTTCAGGGCCAGGCGCAGCTGTTTCAGGTCTGAATCGCAGGATTCGTCCACGCCGGGGTACTGAACCTTTACGATCACGTCAGTGCCGTCGTGCAGGCGGGCGCGGTGCACCTGCCCGATGGAAGCGGAGGCGTAGGGTGTTTCCTGAAGGTATTCGAACAACTCGCCCACCGGTTTGCCCAGTTCGCTTTCCACCTGCTCCAGAATCACCTCGAAGGGCATGGGTGGGGCTTCTTTCTGGAGTTTTTCCAGTGCCTGGGAGAACTCCTTGGGCAGGAAGTCCTGGGTCTGGGAGGCAATCTGGCCCACTTTCATGACGGCGCCCTTGAGCTCGCCCAGGGTATCGGCAATCTCGTCGGCCATGCGGGTGTAGCTTTCGCTGCGGGCGCTTTCGTCATCCACGGTGCGGAACATGCGCCGTGCCCTTTGGCCGGCGTACTGGCCGGCCACCGAGGCGGTCATGCCGGCCAGTTTGAAGAATCGACCTGTGCGTGAGGTTACCGGTTTCTTCGCCATGGTGCTGGGTGTTCCCTGAAACGGATGATGTGCCTGAATATGCGTTCAGGCGGGCATTTCAGACCACTGTGGTTTCCACAAACAGCACATCTTCCAGTTCCAGCGACAGGGTCTGGCCGGATTCCAGCGGGCCAACGCCTTTCGGGGTTCCGGTCAGTACCACGTCCCCCGGTTGCAGGGTGAACTGGCTGCTCATGTGGGCAATCAGCGGTACGATGGGGTTCAGCATATCACGGGTGTCGCCGGCCTGTTGGCGCTGGCCGTTAATGTCCAGGGTGAAGTGAATGTTGTCCTTCGTAAGTTTGTCGGCGGGCACGAAAGGCGAGAGCGGGCAGGCGCCGTCAAAGGCCTTGGCCCGTTCCCAGGGCTGGCCCTTTTCCTTGAGCTTGCTTTGGATATCCCGAAGGGTCAGGTCCAGCGCCAGGCCGTATCCCAGAATGGCAGCTTCAGCTTCGCTCTCGGAGGCATGGGTGAGTGGGCGGCCGATGAGTACCGCCAGTTCGGTTTCAAAGTGCACCGCGCCCTGATTACGGGGGAAATCCAGCGGGCGGGTAATATGAACCGCTGCTGTAGAGGGTTTGATAAACAGCAGCGGCTCGTCCGGCACCGGGTTATTCAGTTCCCGGGCGTGTTCGGCGTAGTTGCGACCAATGCACACGATCTTGCCAAGGGGCAGGTGAACGGGGGTACCGTCTTTCCAGTGGTGCTGATAATCGGGCATGGTCGCCTCCTGTAACTGTGGTTATTCTCCGTCGAATGAACACACAGTATAAACCTGCAGGCCTTCTTCCTGCAGCTTGCGGGAGCCGCCCAGATCCGGCAGGTCGATCATCGCGGCCACTTCCACAATTTCCGCACCAATGCGGCGGATCAGCCGGGTGGCGGCCAGCATGGTGCCGCCGGTAGCGATCAGGTCGTCCACCAGCACCACTTTGTCGCCGGGCTTGAAGGCATCTTTGTGCAGTTCGACAGACGCCGTGCCATATTCCAACTCGTAGTCTTCCACCATAGTGTCGAACGGCAGCTTGCCTTTCTTGCGCACCAGCACCAGCGAGGCGTTCAGCTCATAGGCCAGGGCCGAGCCGATGATGAAGCCGCGGGCATCAACCGCGGCCACGGCATCAATATGCTGGCCGTGGTAGCGGTGTACAAAGGCGTCAATCAGCTTTCGAAAAGCTGTTTTGTCCTGCAGCACCGTGGTGATGTCGCGGAATGACACACCCGGCTTGGGCCAGTCCGGTACGGTGCGGATGGCCTTTTTAATGCTTTCGGAAAAATAATCCATAACTCACCTGTGCGGGCCCGGCTTACGCCAGGTCCAGGAACATGAATTTCAGAACGAAGACGACGGCAATCACAGTGACGCTCCAGTTCAGGTCAGACCAGCGGCCGGCGAGGGCTTTTACCGCCACGTAGGCGATAAAGCCAAGGGCGATGCCGTGGGCGATGGAGAACGTCAGCGGCATCATCAGGGCAGTCACGATAGCCGGTGCGGTGTCTGTGATGTCGTCCCAGTCGATCAGCTTCAGGCCGCTCGCCATCAGGCAGGCCACGTACAGCAGGGCCGGAGCCGTGGCGTAGGGCGGAATTACGCTGGCAATGGGCGAGAACAGCAAACAGGCCAGGAACAGCAGGGCGACGACCACAGCGGTCAGGCCGGTGCGGCCGCCGGCGGCGATACCTGCGGTGGACTCCACGTAACTGGTGGTGGTTGAGGTGCCCAGGGCTGCGCCAGACATGGTAGCCACGGAATCAGACATCAGGGCACGGCCAAGGCGCGGCAGTTTGCCGTCTTTGTCCAGCAGGCCGCCTTTCTGGGCTGCGCCCACCAGGGTGCCGGAGGTGTCGAACAGGTCTACAAACAGGAAGGCAAAGACCACGCTGATCATGCCAACGTTCAGGGCGCCGGCCAGGTCAAGTTGCATAAAGGTGGGGGCGATGCTCGGCGGTGCAGACACAATACCCTGATACTCCACCATGCCCAGCATCATGGCGGCGGCGGTTATAGCAATAATGCCGATCATCACAGAACCGGTAACCTGGCGGAAAGAGAGCGCACAGATCAGTACAAAGCCGGCAAAGAACAGCAGGGCCTCCGGCACTTTCACGTCACCCAGGCTGACCAGCGTGGCAGGATGATCCACCACAATGCCGGCGTTCTTCAGGGCGATCAGGGCCAGGAAGAATCCGATACCTGCGGAAATACCGAATCGCAGGGACAGGGGGATGGAATTGATGATCCATTCCCGCACCTTGAAAATGCTCAGCAGGAAGAACAGCAAGCCGGACAGGAACACTGCCCCCAGCGCCACCTGCCAGCTGTAACCCATGCTGCCGACCACGGTGAACGAGAAAAACGCGTTCAGGCCCATGCCCGGGGCAAGTGCGATGGGGTAGTTGGCCCACAGGCCCATGATCAGTGTGCCGATGACCGCCGCCAGGCAGGTCGCCACGAACACGGCGCCGAAATCCATGCCGGTGGAAGAAAGTAGGCTGGGGTTGACCACGATAATGTAAGCCATGGTCAGGAAGGTGGTAATGCCCGCTACCACTTCTTTACGAACAGTAGTGCCGTGGGCCTGGAGTTGGAACAGTCGTTCAAGCATGACGGGGGTCTGCCTCTCAGGATGCCTGGGTTGGAGTTTAAAATCTTTTGACGTGCGGAAATCGTGAACTGGGTGAAAAAACGGCAATGTTACCGGCTCACGGGCCTCAGGCCAAGGGATGATTGACAGTTCAGTGAGCCGCGTTATCTCTCTGTAGACGGATATCAAAACGCACGGCGGCCATCCGCACAATGACAATAAACAGCAGGCCGATGGTCAGGGCCAGGGACTCGCTTTCCAGGAACCACTGGCAGACGAAATAGAGCCAGCAGCCGGCAAACGCGATGGAGGCGTAGATCTGGTCTTTACGGAAGATAAACGGCACTTCGTTGCACAGGGTGTCGCGAAGCGCGCCGCCAAAGCACCCGGTCATCACCCCCAGCATGGACGCAATAAACCAGGAATGCCCCAGATCCAGCGCCAGTTGCGCGCCGAGTATGGAGAAAATGCCCAGCCCGATGGCATCCGGAAACACAATGCGGGACTCTTTCAGGCTGTGGGCCCGGCTCCAGTAGCTGAACACAATAGCCATGGCCAGGATCAGGATCGGCTGCTCTTCGTGCTTGATCCAGTAAAGCGGATGGTTGTCCATGATCAGATCCCGCAGGGTTCCGCCGCCCAGTGCGGTAATGAAGCCGATGGCAAAGACCCCCACCGGATCCATGTTTTTCGAGCGCGCGACAATCATGCCGGAAATGGCAAACGCCACAATGCCGATCATTTCAAGGGTGTAGATAATGTCGAACATGGCCGGCTCTGGGGCTGAGAATGGATGAAAAATGCATTCAGAACGGGAGCGCGAAGCATAGCCGAAAATTCCCTGTGATTCATCCGGTCGATAACGCAAGGTGCTTGAAGTGGGAGGGCTCACGCGTTGTTATTAGCACGGCTAATAAAGTCCGATAAGCTAACTTTATTTGCTTCATACCGGAACTCTGTTTAGCTTGATCTCCCTCAATAAAATACCGAACAACAACGGTGCCCCCTGTGTGCGGCGGCGCCATCAGGAGAGATCATGAAAGCCATTCTGTGCAAAGAGTACGGCCCCGCCGAAACACTGGTCATCGAAGACGTACCCAGCCCGAAAATGGGCGACCGGGGCGTAAAAATCCGCGTGAAAGCCGCCGGCCTGAACTTTCCCGATACCCTGATCATTGAAGGCAAGTACCAGCTGCAGCCCCCCATGCCATTTTCCCCGGGCGGCGAGCTGGCGGGTGAAGTCATTGAAGTGGGCGACAAGGTTATCCGCTTCAAACCCGGCGACCGGGTAGCCGCCCTGACCGGCTTCGGCGCCTTTGCCGAGGAAGTCGTCGCCCCGGAATCCAACCTGCTGCCGGTACCGGACAACATGCCGGATGAAAAAGCCGCCGGCTTTATGATGGTCTACGGCACCTCCTACTACGCCCTGAAACAGCGCGCTAACCTCCAGCCCGGCGAAACCCTGCTGGTGCTCGGCGCCAGCGGTGGCGTTGGCCTGGCAGCGGTGGAACTGGGCAAGGCCATGGGTGCGAAAGTGATTGCGGCGGCCAGCAGCTCCGAGAAGCTCCGCATCGCCAAGGATGCCGGTGCCGACGAGCTGATCAACTACACCGACGAGCCCCTGAAAGACGCGGTGAAGAAACTCACAAAGGGCAAAGGTGTGGACGTGATCTACGACCCGGTCGGCGGCGACTTCACCGAACAGGCCCTGCGCACCATGGCCTGGAACGGCCGCCACCTGATCATCGGCTTCGCCGCCGGTGACATCCCGAAAGTGCCGGCCAACCTGACGTTGTTGAAGGGCTGCTCGGTGGTTGGTGTGTTCTGGGGTGCCTTTACCCGCAACGAGCCGGAGGTGAGTGCACAGAACATGATGGAGTTGCTGCAGATGTACTCTGAGGGCAAAATCGACCCGAAGGTCAGCGAGGTGTTCGATTTCGAGCAATACGCGGAAGCTCTGGGCGCCCTGACAGGTCGTCGGGCTACCGGCAAGGTCGTGCTTCGTGTCGGGGCTTGAGTGGGTGCTTAACTTGGGCTCCTAGCCTGTTTGTTTCGGGGGTGTGCCCGGGTTGGGGCGCGCTTCCAAAAAACCGCTACAAGCACGTCCCTGTGCGCTTCTCTCCGGCCATCCATGGCCTCCGAAATTTTTTGGAAGCGCGCCCCAACCCGGACTTTCAGCCTACGAGTAATAGTCAGTAAGCTGATTGCCGCAAAGGTGAGTTTTTTGACTATTACTGCGAAGTTGGATTGGCGTCTGTGGGGCATGCCTCCCAAAAATTTGCGGAGCCATGGATGGCGGAGCAGAAGCGCCACAGGGACGTGCCGCAAGGAGCGGTTTTTGGGAGGCATGCCCCACAGACGCGCCCCCCAAAACCAACAGGCTAGGGCCGAAAACAGACCCCAACTCAGGGCTAAAGGCTAAAACCGAACCCCACCAGAGTCGATGTCAGAAACCAACTCGGGCGTCAGTCGGGTATAACCGGACGTACCGGGAAGCCAGGCATAGACTTCCTCGTGGGGCCGGTCCAGGGAATAGCCGAGCTTCTGGATGTCCACCTTCCGGTACTTGAACGTTCCCGTTTTCTCGATGGCGTGGGTTACCCGCACAAACACCGGAACCGCATAGGCCGGCAGGTTGTCGCTCAGGTACGCGAACAGCCTGTCCACATCAAAGTCCGCCTCCGGATCCTGGGGCACCAGGGTTACCATCCCCGCTTTGCCGTTGGTGTTCGGGATTTCCACGCCGTACACGATGGCTTCCTGCACCATGCCGGAGCCGTCGATGATGTTTTCCACCTCGGTGGTGGAGACGTTTTCACCCTTCCAGCGGAAGGTGTCGCCCATTCGGTCGACGAACTGCAGGTGCCGGCAGCCGATTTCTTTCAGCACGTCGCCGGTGTTGAACCAGGCGTCGCCATTTTTGAAGGCGTCTCGCAGGATGGATTTTTCGGTGGCTTCTTTCTGGGTGTAACCCTCAAATGCCCACTTCTTGGTGATTTCGCCAATCAGTAAGCCCGGTTCGCCTTTTTCCACTTCTTCCAGTCGGCCTTTCTCGGTGCGGATCGGGTCCCGGGTGCCTTCGTGGTATTTCACCAGTTTGTAGGGCGCGGTGGAGAAGCCGACGGTGTTGTCCATGTTGAAGAAGTTGCTGAAGCCGATGTTGCCCTCTGAGGAAGCGTACAGCTCTGCCACGGTTTCAATGCCGAAGCGGTCCTTGAATTCTTTCCAGATAGAGGGGCGCAGACCGTTGCCGATCATCTTGGTCAGGCTGTGGTTCCGGTCCTGGTCGCTGGGGGGCTGGTTCAGCAGGTAGCGGCAGAGTTCGCCCACGTAGCCGAAGGTGGTGGCTTTGTAGCGGCGGACATCGTCCCAGAAGGCGCTGGCAGAGAATTTCCGGCGCAGGGCAATGGCCGAGCCGCCGGCCAGGACCGAACCCCAACAGATCAGCAGGGCGGTGCCGTGGTAAAGCGGCAAGGTGCAGTACAGGACGTCTTCCGGCTCCATGGCCAGCGACAGCATGCCGAAGCCACCGTAGGCGCGGATAAACTTGCGATGTGAGCCCGGCGCGGCCTTGGGCAGGCCGGTGGTGCCGGAGGTATACAGGTAAACGGCTGTGTCGCCCATCAATACCGGATTGCTCAGGGTTGGACGGGCGGATGGGCAGCGGCTGACTTCCTGCGCCATGTTGACGTAGCCCTCTGGTGCCTCACCGAATATGTTCAGGGTGTTGGTGTCGGCCAGGAACAGGAAGGGATGACGGTGTTTGAGCTGGATGTCATCGCGAATGCCGTCGGCGTGGTCGGTCAGCTCTTCGCCGACCACCAGCATTTTCGGCTCAATCAGGTTGATGCTATGAGCCAGAACCTTGCCTTTCTGGGACGTGTTCAGCATGGCGCAGGCCACGCCCACCTTGGCGGCGCCGGCTACCAGGGCCAGCAGTTCCGGGCGGTTGTCCAGCAGTACGGCAATGGCATCGCCTTTTACCAGGCCCTCGTCTTTCAGGTAGTGGGCAATCCGGTTGCTCCAGGCATCGAATTCCTGCCAGGTAACGGTGCGGTCATCGAACAGGATGGCAGGCCGGTTCGGGTATTTACTGGCATTGCGCTCCACCAGCTTGCCCAGTGTCAGTTCCTTTTTGTCATCTTTAACGGCGTAGTAATAAAGCCCCCTGGCGATGAATGGGAACCGGCGCAATACGCCCGGCAGGCTGCGCATCAGGTCTCTGGCGGTTACGTTGTCTTGGCTCATGGCGCGTCCGTTCCGTTGCTGACAGGGCAGGGGTGCTGCCCTGCGCCTGTTATTGTGTTTGTTCTTCGGTTTCGTTGGCGGCCAGCTCTACCAGTAACTGGCTGCGCCGTACCTGGTCTCCGCTGCTGGTGTGCACCGCGGCAACGGTGCCATCCCTGTCCGCTTTCACCGGATGCTCCATTTTCATGGCTTCCAGGATCACCAGCGTCTGGCCTTGTTGTACGGTGTCGCCGGCGGCAACCAGTACATCGATAATCGCCCCGTCCATACTGGCCTGGATACGGCCACTGCCGGCGCCCTGGGCACCTGTGGCAGGCTGGTGGGTGATGTCGGTTACCGACCACGACCGGCCGAGTGCCTGCAAATATAGGGAATCACCGGCCCGGGAGTATTGGCACCGCTGACGAATCCCGTTGTCGATAATGCACAGCTGGCCTTGTTCGTGGCTCTGGATCAGCAGTTCATATTGGTCATCGCCATGGGAGACCAGCAGTTTGTGGCCACTGCGCCGGATCTGCAGTTCCAGGGTTTCGTCCTGGGCCTCAAGTTTCATCGGCATGACGGTGGCGGGGGCGTTACTCCAGCCTTCCTGGGCGGATTGGCCGAGGCTCAATGCGCAGGCGCTCAGTGCCAGCTCGCGGATGGTGAGCGGCTGGGGCGCCAGTGACGGATCATCCTTGAAGGCCTGTTGCAGGAAGGCCGTGGTGGCTTCACCGGCACCGAAAGTGTCGTTGGCAATGATACGGCTGAGGAAGTGGCGGTTGGTGGTTACGCCGAACACCGTGGTGTCTTCCAGCGCCCGGATTAGCCGGCGGCGGGCTTCGTCCCGGTTTTGGCCCCAGGCGATGACTTTCGCCAGCATGGGGTCGTAGTGGGGGCTGACCACATCGCCGGAGCGCACGCCGGTGTCGAACCGCAGGCCTTCTCCCTCGGCCGGAGTGAACTCGTGCAAAGTGCCGGTTTGCGGGGTAAAGCCGTTGGCCGGGTCTTCGGCGTAAAGGCGCACCTCGATGGCGTGGCCGTTGAGCTCGATTTCATTCTGGGCCAGTGGCAGGGGACGGCCTTCGGCGACCATCAGCTGCCAGGCTACCAGATCCTGACCGGTGATCAGTTCGGTGACTGGGTGTTCCACCTGCAGGCGGGTGTTCATTTCCAGGAAGTAGAAGTTGCGGTCTTTGTCGACCAGGAATTCCACGGTACCCGCGCCTTCGTAGCCACAGGCCAGGGCGGCTTTGACGGCCGCTTCGCCCATGGCTTTGCGCAGTTCCGGGGTGACAAAAGGTGAGGGCGCTTCTTCCACGACTTTCTGGTGCCGGCGCTGTACGGAGCAGTCCCGTTCGCCGAGGTACACAGCGTTGCCGTGGCGGTCGGCGAAGACCTGGATTTCTACGTGGCGGGGTTCGATGACGGCTTTTTCGATGATCAGTTCGTCGTCGCCGAAGGCCTGTTTGGCTTCGGATCGGGCCCGTTTGATGTTGTCGGCCAGCTCGCTTTCGCTCTCGACCAGGCGCATGCCCCGGCCACCGCCACCGGCGGAGGCTTTGAGCATGAGGGGGTAGCCGATGTCCTGGGCGGCGGCAATGAGTTCGTCGTCGGCTGCGTTATCGCCCTCGTAACCGGGGACGACCGGTACGCCGGCTTCCTGCATGGCGATTTTTGAGCGGCGTTTGCTGCCCATGAGTTCGATGGCGTTTTCGGGAGGGCCTACGAAGGTGAGGCCGGCTTGTTTGATGGCTTTGGCGAAGCCTGCATTTTCGGAGAGGAATCCGTAGCCGGGGTGGATGCAGTCGGCGCCTGTTTTCCTTGCGGCATCGAGGATGGCGTCGGCGTTGAGGTAAGACGCAGCAACCTGTGCCGGGCCGATGCAGACGGCTTCGTCGGCTTGTTCAACGTGCAGGGCGTTGGCGTCGGCTTCGGAGTAGACGGCAACGGTTCGGTAGCCCAGGGCCCTGGCTGTGCGTATGACCCTGACGGCGATTTCGCCCCGGTTAGCGATGAGTAGTTTTTTTAGCATACGCGTTATCTACCTTGTTACTGGACCGCCCCAGGTTGGTGTTCGTCCGCACCACTGGCGGGATAAGCCTCCGGAAAACCGCTACAAGCACATCCCTGTGCGCTTCTCTCCGGCCATCCATGGCCTTCGAAATTTTCCGGAGGCTTATCCCGCCAGTGGCGCTCCCGCGACCTTGGGTGTTTGCCTGCCCAATGATTGTTGAATGGCTTGTTTTAATATTTGTATTCGTTAACTCTCGGCCCACTTTGGCTCACGCTTTTGCATGAACGCCATAGTGCCTTCCATGCCCTCCGGCCCCCGGATGGCCGCGGCAAATTTCTCGGCGGCATCATCCAGCAAACCGGCCATGGCTTCGTGACCGACCCGGTGCAGCAGGGCTTTGGTTTCTGCCGTGGCATTTGGGGCGCACAGGCGGACACGTTCCAGAGCCTGGTTGAGCATGTCGCTGAGTTGTTCTTCGGATTCTGCAACCTGGTGGACGATGCCGAGTGTGCAGGCTTCCGTTGCGTTGATTCTCAAACCCAGTAGCGCCAGCCGGCGGGCCTGGGTCAGGCCGATGCGTTCTACTACGAACGGGGCGATCTGGGCTGGGATGATGCCGAGGGTGGTTTCCGGCATGCCGAACCTGGCCGTCGGGCCGGCGATGGCGAGGTCAGAGACGCAGGCCAGGCCGAAGCCGCCGCCCATCACGGCGCCTTCGGTGATGGCGATGACGACTTTGGAGGATTCGTTGACTTGCTGGATCATCTGGCCGAAGGCGCGGTTGAGTTTGTAGAACGGGTCATCGCGGCCTTCGCCGGCTTTCTGGCCCCGGGCGCCGGCCATGTCTTTGATATCGCCGCCGGCGCAGAAGTGTCCACCTGCGCCGCGGATGACGGCGGCGCGGATGCTGGTGTCGTTTTCGATCTCGCTGAAGATGGTGGACAACTCAGCGACCATCTGCAGACTCATGGCGTTGCGGACGTCGGGGCGGTTGATGGTGATGAACAGGGTGGGGCCGTGTTTTTCAAGAATCAGGGTTTCGCACTGGGGTAGCTGTTCCATAAAAAGGCTCCGTTTTCGGGCGGCAATCGGGTACCAGTCGCAATGTTCGGGGCCTTGGGGGCAGGTAGGGCTTTCCGGGACTGTCTGCAGCAGGGATGCTGCAGTCAAGCGTACATGGATGTATTCACAGCGTGTCCCGGAAAGCCCTACCTGACCGCGAGGCCTGACTCCAAACTCCAAGCGTCAGTCGCGCTTCTTAACAGGCAAGGTCCCCATCAGCTTGCAGATGATGCCCAGCATGATTTCGTCGGCACCGCCGCCTATGGAGACCAACCGCACATCGCGGTAAGCCCGTGACAGGGGGTTGTCCCACATGTAACCGTTGCCGCCCCAGAACTGCAGGCAAGCATCGGTCACTTCGCGACCCAGACGCCCGGCCTTCAGTTTCGCCATCGACGCCAGCTTGGTGACATCTTTGCCCTCAACGTGCAGCTCACAGGCCTGATAGGTCAGCGCGCGCAGCGCTTCGATTTCGGTCTGTAACTCCGCCATGCGGAAATGGATGTACTGGTTGTCGATGAGTGGCTGGCCAAAGGTCTTGCGCTCGCGGCAGTATTCAATGGTCTGCGTGACACAGTTTTCCAGGGCCTTGATTACGTTGGCGGCCCCCCACATGCGCTCCTCCTGGAACTGCAGCATCTGCATCATAAAGCCGGTGCCTTCCGCGCCGATGCGATTGCGCTGGGGAACGCGCACGTCGTCAAAGAACACCTGGGCGGTTTCAGACGAGCGCATGCCCAGTTTGTTCAGGTGCGGGCTGAAGGAAATACCCGGGGTGTTCATGGGCACGATGATCAGGGTTTTGTTCTTGTGGGGCTTGTCGTCGCTGGTGTTGGCCAGCAGGCAGATGAAGTCGGCTTTCGGGGAGTTGGTGATCCACATCTTGGAGCCGTTGATGATGTAGTCATCGCCGTCTTTCTTAGCCGTGGTCTTAAGGCCGGCTACGTCGGAGCCTGCACCCACTTCACTGACGCCAATACAGCCCACCATGTCGCCGGCGATGGCCGGGGTCAGGAAGTCCCGTTTCAGCTCGTCGGAACCAAAGCGGGCGATGGCCGGGGTGCACATGTCGGTTTGAACGCCGATCGCCAGCGGCACGCCGCCGCACTTGGCCATGCCGAGTTCTTCTGCGGCTACCAGGTTGTAGCTGTAATCGAGGCCCATACCGCCGTACTCTTCCGGCTTCTGGATGCCGAGCAGGCCCAGGTTGCCAAGTTTTTTGAACAGGTCGTGAATCGGAAACTCGCCGGCCTCTTCCCATTCATCGCAGTGCGGATTGATTTCCTTTTCGACGAAATCGCGGACGGTCTTTCTGAGGGCTTCGTGTTCGGCTGTGAATTTCATTATTGTTCTCTCCTGCTTTTTTAAAGACGGTTAGTTCTTGTGTTCTGTTCTGGGTATTTGCCCCGTAGCTTGGGGTCGCGGGTGTGGGGTGGGGCCTTCAGAAAATCGCTCCTTGCGGCACATCCCTGTGGCGCTTCTGCTCCGCCATCCATGGCTCCGCAAATTTTCTGAAGGCCCCACCCCACACCCGCTTGAGTTCGAAACTTTGGTGCACCCAGCTCACAATTTAAAACCGAGCGACACCGTAGGAATTGGGCCGCAGTTGTCGTTGTTCGGCTTCGCGGCAAACCGAAAGCACCAAGGCCAAGACCCTCCGGGTATCCCGTGGGTCGATCAGGCCGTCATCCCAGAGCCGTGCGGTGCCGAACAGGGCGGTGGAGCCGTCTTCGAGTTTCTTGGCGGTGGCCTGTTCCAGGAACGCCAGGGTCTTCTCGTCGGGCTCTATGCCGCTTTTGCGTTGTTTTTCTTCGGCCACAATGCGCATCACCTTGCCGGCCTGGGCCGGGCCCATGACGGCGGTGCGGCTGTTGGGCCAGGCGAAGATGAACCTTGGGTCCAGCCCCCGGCCGCACATGGCGTAGTTGCCGGCGCCGTAGGAACCGCCCACCACCACGGCGAGCTTTGGAACCCGGCAGTTGGCCACGGCCTGAATCATCTTCGACCCGTGTTTGATGATGCCATTCTGTTCGGAGTGGGTGCCGACCATGAATCCGGTGGTGTTATGCAGAAACAGGATAGGCGTGCCGGCCTGATCGCACAGCTGGATAAACTGCGCGGCCTTGGTGGAACCGGCCGGGGTGATCGGGCCGTTATTGCCAATGATGCCCACGCTGTGGCCGTGAATACGGATGGTGCCGCACACGGTCTGGCTGTCGTAGTCGTTCTTGAAATCCAGGAACCGAGAGCCGTCGGCGATGCGGGCGAGGATCTCGCGCACGTCGTAGGGTTTCTTGGCGTCGGAAGGAATCACGCCCAACAGCTCGTCCGCCGGATACAGCGGCTCATCCCACCGGGGCTCCTGGCGCAGCGGCAGGTTTTCGTTCCAGGGCAGGGCGCCGAGAATCTCCCGGGCCTGGCGAATGCCGTCGGCATCGTCCTCGGCCAGATATTCAGCTGTGCCGGCTACTGTGGCGTGCATTTCTGCGCCGCCGAGTTCTTCATCGGTGGCGACCTCGCCCGTGGCCGCTTTCAGCAGCGGCGGGCCGGCCAGGAACATCTTGGCCTGCTCGCGCACGGTGATCACGTAATCGGACAAGCCTGGCTGATAGGCACCACCGGCGGTGGCGTTACCGTGCACGACCGTCACTTGCGGAATGCCTGCGGCGGACATGCGGGCCTGGTTGGCAAAGCCCCGGGCGCCCAGCACGAAGATGTCGGTGGCGTAGTTCAGGTTGGCGCCACCGGATTCCGACATCGATACGACCGGAAGTTTGTTCTCCATGGCGATCTGCTGCAGACGCAGGGTCTTGTCCAGGCCGGCGGGTGTAATGGTTCCGCCCTTGATGGCGCTGTTGCTGGCCACCACGAGACAGCGCACACCGGCTACCCGGCCAATGCCGGCAATAATGCCGCCGCCGGCCATGGAGCCGTCTTTGTCATCGTGCATCTTGTAACCGGCCAGGGAGCAAAGCTCCAGGAACTCACTGCCCCGGTCCAGCAGCCGGTTGATACGATCCCTCGGCAGCAGCTTGCCGCGCTTGGTGAACTTCTCCCGGGCCGATTCCGCCAGGTCCAGAACCTTCTGCTCCACATCCCGGAAAGTCGAGATATGCGCTTCCATGGCCTCAACATTGGCCCGGAACTCGTCAGACTGGGGGGTTATTGTTGTCTCCAGTACCTGCATGGCAAATCCTCAGTCGTCACTCAATACTTTCGGCGTTACCGCCCGATGGAAGCCGTTATAGGGCTCGTTATTCTTCGCCTTCGGCATCGGCCACACACGCCCGCCCTGAGAAGCCGCTCCGTCAATCCGCAGGCAGTCACCACTGATAAACGCCGCGCCCGGGCTAAGCAGAAAACAAATCGCCGAACTCACCTCCGACTCCGTCCCCATCCGCTTGATCGGCACCGCATCCGCCAGGCTGCGAATCCACGACTTCATATGAGCCGGGTAGTTATCCATCCCGCTGGAGGCAATCCACCCCGGCGCCACCGCATTCACCCGAACCCCGGACGGCGCCCACTCAACCGCGGCGGTCTGGGTAAAGTTCACCATCCCGGCCCGAGCCGCGCCAGAGTGGCCCATGCCCGGCATACCGCCCCACATGTCTGCCACAATGTTCACAATCGCACCGCCGGACTTGCTCAAGGCCTGGGTATAGGCCTCCCGGGCCATCAGAAAACCACCGGTCAGATTTGTCCGAACTACGGTTTCCCAGCCTTTCTGGTTAATGCCCGTCAGCGGAGACGCAAACTGCCCGCCGGCGTTATTTACCACCCCGTTCAGCCCGCCGTGGGTCTCGATAACGGCCTTCACCGTCGCCTTGACCGATTCCTCCTCGCGAATATCGCAAGCATGGGCGCTGGCAATGCCGCCGTCGGCCTTAATCTCGGCTTTTACCGAATCGACCTTCTCCTGCTTACGACCAACGAGAGCAACCCGAGCACCGAGGGCGGCCAGTTCGTGGGCGGTACAACGGCCAATTCCAGAGCCGCCGCCGGTGACAATGATTACCTGGCCTTCAAACAGCCCCGGCCGAAGAACAGACTGATAACTCATAAAAAGTCCTTATCAAAATAAGCTGAATCCACGTAAAACGTCGGAGCGTCCCGCTGGGGGAGGGCCCTACAAAAATGTGCGGAGCCATGGATGGCGGAGCAGAAGCGCCACAGGGAAGTGCCGAAGGAGCGGTTTTTGTAGGGCCCTCCCCCAGTGGGGCGCCAACTCCGTAACCTGATGACTAACTTCATTGCGGCACCAAAGCCGAAGGCACAGGCACCGGAAACTCCAGAAGCTGCTGCGCAAAAGCCTTACCCTGCGGATCAATCCGAAGCGAAGCCACACCACCGCCACCCAGGCTGTGCTCCAGCAAGAAATTGAACGCATGCAACCCCGGCATCGCCCAGCGCGTCACCTTGCCAGACTCCGGATTCAGCGTATGACTCATCCACTGCGCCACCGCCTGCTCCGTCAACGCCGCCTCAATAAACGGCAAAAACTCCGGATCCCGCGCAATCACCCCGATATTGCTGTGATCTCCCTTATCACCAGACCGCGCCCAGGCCAGCTTGATCAGCGGCACCGTCGTGTCTGTTGAAACCTCCGTCCGGGATTCCGGCTCAGGGGGCAGGGCGTTGCTATCAAAACCACCCCCACAAGCCACCTCGACGGTCGATTTCTCACCCGCCAGGTCTACGGAAACCGATACTTCAGACTTCGGCACCAGACAGGAGAACAAACGAATCTTCGGCCACACCGTCGGCCGGCCGCCAACAATGCCGGTGATCCCCGGCGCCATGCCCGTCGCGGCCTGAGCAATCTCCCTCGAAAACAGCACAAGGGCCTCTTTCTTCGGATGGGCAGTGGCTATCTTCACCACCACCTCCCGGCACCGGTCGCCCCGGCCGTGGGCACCGTAAGTGGTTTCGGTACCCAACAACTCGATGCTGGTTTCGGAGTAATCCGGCAGGCCGCGCCCGGCAAACATCGCCGAGGTTTTTGCAAGAATCGCCTTCGCCACGCTCTGAGCCTTGGCGGGGGCATTGATGCCTGCCAGCAGGAAGGTCACCGTGCACTTGAAACCATCCGGCCAGGTACCGGACACCTTGTAGCTGTCGGTGGGCGGCAGGCCCTTCGCGCCAAGTACCCGAACCCGGTCCTTGCCGATTTCGTCCAGCGTTACCCGGGTGAAATCGCAGGTCACGTCCGGCAGCAGATAGGCCCGCGGATCACCAATCTCGTACACTAGCTGCTCACTCACCGTGCCCCGGCTCACCAGGCCACCTGTGCCTTCTGGCTTGGTGATCACAAAGTCGCCGGAGGCGCTGACCTCGGCAATCGGAAAGCCCATATTGGCGTAGCCGTCGGCCACCTGTTCCCAATCGGTAAAGTTGCCGCCGGTAGACTGGGCACCGCACTCCAGCAGGTGCCCGGCCAGGCTGCCCTGGGCCAGCTTGTCGTAATCGTTCCAGCTCCAGCCGAATTCATGCATCAGTGGCGCCAGCACCAGGGCGCTGTCCGCTACCCGGCCAGTGATTATGATGTCTGCGCCCTGGTCCAGTGCGGCCACCAGCCCCGGCGCGCCAAGATAGGCGTTCAGGCTGACCATCATGCCGGGGAAGGGCTGGCCGGTGGTCATCTCGGTGATGCGGGCTTCTGCCAGTTTTTTCTTTTTCATCAACAGGTCATCGCCGAGCACCAGCGCAATCTTCAGGTCGACGCCGGCCTTTTCGCACAGGCTCTGCAGCGCATCGCGGCAAGCCACGGGGTTTACCCCACCGGCGTTAGCCAGAACCCGGATGCCTTTTTCCTTTATTTCACCAAGCAGCGGCGCCATCACGGTTTCCACGAAATCCCGGGCATAGCCCTGCGACGGGTCTTTCATCTTCTGGCCCGCCATGATCGACATGGTGATCTCCGCCAGGTAGTCGGCAACCAGGTAATCGATGTTGCCCTGGCGCACCAGCTGGGCGGCGGCGGTTTCGGTATCGCCCCAGAAAGCGGCGGAACAGCCGATGCGGACGGTCTTGTTGGCGTGTGACATGTTCTTGGCCTTGTTCTTGAGCCTGCGGTTGCAGGACGTTATCCAACGATGAAATCGACAATACCAAGCAAGCGCTTGGTATGTAAATAGGTGAATCTCGGGTAGAATAAAAAGTCCCAGCAAGACAACCGGATGGCCTTTGTGAACCAGAATGAGATTCTTCAGTCCCTCATCGCCAAACAGCTTGTTTCCGACCCCGCCAGTGCTCGCGGGCGCTTGTTGAAAGAGGCGGCCAGGTTATTCCGGGACAAAGGCTACGAGCGCACCACAGTGCGCGACCTGGCAGCAGCAGTGGGTATCCAGTCTGGCAGCCTGTTTCATCACTTCCGAACCAAGGAAGAAATCCTGAAAGCGGTGATGGTGGAAACCATCCGGCTGAACACTGCAATCATGCAGGCGGCAGTCGACCAGGCTGATTCACTGCGGGATAAACTGAAAGCGCTGATCCGTGCCGAACTTGAGTCCATCAATGGCCAGACCGGCGAGGCGATGGCGGTGCTGGTGTATGAATGGCGCAGTTTGTCGGAACAGTCGCAAACTGAGGTGCTGGCATTGCGGGATCATTATGAAGAGCTCTGGCTGTCGGTACTGGCGGCACTTAAGCGCCAGGGCACCCTGACTGCTGAACCGTTTATCGTAAGGCGGATGTTAACCGGCGCCCTGAGCTGGACGGTCACCTGGTATCGCCCGGAGCGGGGTGGCTTGAGCCTTGACGACCTCACCGAGCAGGTGATGGCGCTTATGAAATTATAAAATATTCACTCGCATGCCAAAAAAGTCACTTTTGCGTTCCAGAAGACTCGACCTTCGGAAAACCTTGTTTTATATCAATAAAATTTCAAAAATTGACTTTCCTTCCGGGTCATTGGCCTGATCGACATACTGGTTTCGGCAATCGAGCCATTTTTGTCTGACAACAATCGCCGCATTCTTGCTCCCACAAAAACAAACAAGAAAGGTTGTTGAGCTATGGTTTCCTCACTGTTCTCACTCGTGCGTCGTTACCCTTCACGCATCCGCCAGACAGTCGCTGCCGGTGCCGTCCTGTTGCTGGCAGGCTGTTCAGCAAACCCTGTCTACACCACCACTGGTATGGTGCTTTCCAGTTATTCCGAATCGGAAGCCACACCCTACGTATTGCAGATGTCGGATCCGAAAATGGCCTGCGCCCTGGGTGAGGGCACGGACCCGCTGGTGTATTCCTTCTCGCGGGTAACGGCCGCGCCAGACACCACGGGTTCCCTGCTGATGCTGTTGGCAGCCAACTGCATGGAATACCGCACCTGGGAAGCCGAGCTGGATTACCTGCGTGCTGATTTCAGTGGTGATGTACCGGCCGCCAAAGACGCTCGCGAAAAAGCCAAGCGCCTGCACGCCCAGACCGCAAAACGCCGCTACCAGGCTTTCCAGCGCGCCATGGCTGCCTACGAATTTGATCCTTCCGCCGAGCCGCTGGAGTGCCCGTTCCTGTTCAGCGAGCAGGATGAAATCACGTTCCTGCTGGGCCTGCTGACCGGTATGCAGGCCATTGTGAACGACTCCAACTCCGGCGCCATGGCTGGCGTACCCCGTAACATTGCCCCGCAGGCCGAAAGGGCTGCCCAGTGTGTGGACAACGAAAAGTGGGGCGGCCTGCCCAATGCCGTTCGTGCGCTGGTCTGGCTGCTGCTGCCGGACACCCGCCCCGAACTGGCCCCGGACCCCTGGCAGGTGCTGGATAACAGTGCGGAACTGGGCGTGAAGTCCGGTATGCGGGCCTCCCATGCCCTGCAGGCTGTCGCGGCTGAAACCTTTGGTCGCCCCGAGGTGCTGGAAGACGCGATTACCAGCTTTGCCGATGCGGAAGACCGGATCGAAGTCCGGGAGGATTATCGCCTGTTGGACGAAGTGGCCCGCCGAGTTATTACCTTCTCATCCGACAAGCACTGGACCGCCAATTACGGCTACCGCACGCCGGGCAGTCAGTTCGGAAAAATGAGCCCCGAACGTAACTCCGAAAACGTTGAAACCATGGATCTGGACGACCTACTGTAACAGCGTCGTCCGGCAAGAAAACCTTAACCACAAATACAAGAATGACCCGGAGGTCGTCATGATCCGCAAATCCCTTGCCGCTTTGTCCCTTGCTGTGGCCGCACCGCTGGCTTCAGCCCAGACCGTCTCCATGTGCGTGTTCGATGTCATCGGCGCCAACGGTGACGTTTACAACCTGGTGAAAGACTACGCACTGGAAATGAAAGCCCACGGTGTGGACTTCGAGCTCAAGCCTTACACCGATGAAGGCGTGGCCGTAGGCGACTTCAATGCCGGCCAGTGTGATGCGGTAGCGGCTACCGATATCCGTATCCGTCCGTTCAACAAGTTCACCGGTAGCATCAGTGCCGTGGGTGCCATCCCCACCTACGATGACCTGAAAACCCTGCTGGCCACCCTGGCCCAGGCCAAGGCGGCGCCGCTGATGAAAGACGGCGGCTATGAAGTTCTGGGTATTGTGCCGGCCGGCGCCGGTTACCTGTTCGTGAACGACCGCAGCATCGACACCGCCGGTGAACTGGCCGGTAAGCGCATGGCGACCCTGGACTACCAGAAAGACGCCATCCACATGGTGAACTACGTGAAGGCCACCGTGGTGCCCTCCGATTTCACCAACTTTGCCGGTAAGTTTAACAACGGCTCGGTTGATGCAGCCTACGCCCCGGCCTTCGCCTACGAGGCGCTGGAGCTGTACAAGGGGATTGGCGACAAGGGCGGCATTGTGGATTACCCGCTGGCCCAGCTGACCATCCAGATTGTTGCCCGTGATGAAGTGCTGGACGACGACACCGCCCAGAAAGCCCGTGATGTTGCCTGGGGTATGTACCCGCAGGCCATGAACCTGATCCAGGGCCAGGAAGAGGGTATTCCGGACGAGCAGTGGATTCGTATTCCCGAGAAAGACATCACCGGCTACCAGGAAATGTTCCGCGAGAACCGCCTGGAGATGCGTGACGGTGTGAACAACGCACCGAGTGTCTATCACCCGAAAATGATGAGCCTGCTGAGCAAGATCCGTTGTGCCAGCAATCCGGGTGCTTCCGAGTGCACCGCGGCTAACCGGGAATAATCGGAGACACTGACGATGAACTGGCGAGCGATGACCGCTACCGGCGCAAGGACGCTCTACCCCGTGCACAGGCTGCACGGGGTAATCCTGCTGCTGTTACTTCTGGCGACCCTGGCGCTGGGAATGGGCAACTCGCTCCATTCCAGGCTTTTGTGGATAGGCGAGCAGGTATGGCCCAACTATTACCTGCTTAACCCGGATGCAACCGAGCCTACCTGCAACCTGTCTGTTGATATCGACAAGGAAGTGCAGCGCCGGGTAGCCGCCTACAAGCCGGACCCGGACGATCTGTTCAGCTCTCCGCCTAACCCCGAGGCCATACGTAAGTCCCTGCAAAGCAACCTGGCCCTGTGTGAGCAGCGTCACCTGCAGTTCGCTGAAAACCAGAAGCATGCCACCTGGGCGTTGGGTGTGTTCAAGGATATCGAGCAGGGGCTGGCAGACTTTCTGCTCAAGAACATCGACCTGACAAAGTTCCTGTTCATTGGCATGTTTGCCATGGCTGCGGCCATCTCGGCGCTGGATGCGGACCACATTGCCTTGCGCTTGCCGAGAAACCGGGCGGAATGGCGCCTGAGCCAGGGTTCCCAGTTTGTGGTGAACGGGCTGATGCTGCTGTCGCTCAGTGCCTACGTCGGGCGACTGCAGGCATCCCCGGGGGCCGGTGACACCATAATTCTGCAATATGCCTGGTCGCTGGTGTTCGGGCTGTTCATGGTGATCAACGCCATCCGGTTCCTGTTTGTGCCGGAGCGCATGAAAGCAGGCTCCCTTGCCATGTCCTCGGGGCTGGTGGTGCCGCTGTACTGCACCATGGGCCTGATCGCCATGAGCTACTTCTTCTTTGTCGACGGCTACAGCTCAGGCCTGGCGATTTACTTCGGCATGATGTCGAACCTGTCGTCCATGTTCATCAACATCGGCCTGTATGTGCTGGTGGGCATGATGCTCAAGCAGACCCGGGTGCCGGAGCTGTTGCTGAATGTGCTCAAGCCGTTCAACCTGCCTGCACCCATGCTGGCCTCGGTGATTATCTTCGCCACCGCTTTCCCGACGGCCTTCACCGGCGCCTCCGGTATCTTCATCCTGGCTGTTGGCGGGGTAGTGTACGACGAGCTGCGTCGCGCCGGTGCAGGCCGGCAGCTGTCGCTGGCGACCACGGCGATGTCCGGCAGCCTGGGTGTGGTGCTGAATCCTTGCTTGCTGATCGTGGTGGTAGCGGCCCTGAACAAGGAAGTCACCACCACCGAGATGTATGGCTGGGGCTTCTGGGTGTTCATTATGTCGGCTTCCCTGTTCTCCTTCATCGTCTGCAAGACCGAAGGTAACTGGAAACCGCGGCCGGCCCCGGGTGCCGTTCGTGCAGCCGTGCGTGAGCTTGGCCCCCTGATTCCCTATGCCCTGACAGCAGCAGCTGTGATCCTGGTCATCTGGGTTGTGCTCGGGCTTCAGTTCAATGAATACAGTGCGCCACTGATTCTGCCGCTGGTGATGCTGGCTGTGGTGATGCTGGATGCCGGCAAGGCAGGCCAGGAAACCGGCCAGTCCAGAACCCAGGCGTTCTTCGATCGCAGCAGCTCTGCTGCCAGTGATTCGGCCGTGCATATCGGCGCCTTGCTGGCCCTGATCGGTTTCTCGATCTGCCTGGGTGGTATTCTGGAGCGTTCCGATATCGTACACGCCCTGTTCCCCGAAAGCCTGACCAGCCCCTGGTTGGCCATGATGGTGATCGTGCTGATGCTGACCGTGATCGGCATGGTGATGGACCCGTTCGGTGCCGTTATCCTGGTATCGGCCACCATTGCCCAGCCGGCCATCCAGATTGGTATCGACCCGCTGCACTTCTGGATTGTGTGCCTGGTGGCGTTCGAGCTGGGTTATCTGAGCCCGCCCGTGGCCCTCAACCACCTGCTGACCCGGCAAGTGGTTGGCGAAACCGAAGTGCTGGCTGCCGAGCGCACCGGTTCCTTCTGGCATCGTTATCAGCGCCTGTTGTTGCCGCTGGCGGTAATGGTACCCACGCTGTTACTGGTGGCGTTTGTGCCCATGCTTTTCTACGCTTTATAAGCGCAGTAGCATAAACAAAACCCGCGAAGCTCTGCTCTCGCGGGTTTTTTTACGATCAGGCTGGTGCAATATGCCTGTAAAGGTCGGTCAGGGAAGATTGGCCGTATAACCGGTAAACCTGTTGATAACGGAAAACATGCCCCGTGAAATATCTAAGTCGATCTATGGTTCTGGTGTCAGGGATGGCGGTGTTGGCCGGCTGTGGTGGCGGAGGCTCCAGTTCGTCGGTGCCTGCTTTGCCGCCTTCGCCGCTGTCCGGCGTGATCAGTATTGAAGCCAACAGCCGGGTTGACCAGGATACGATGGACCAGCTGGGGCTTGAGGGCGCACAAGCTGCAACCGGCATACAGGCTCTGCCTGCCAGCTTTGTGCTGGCCGGCTATGTCAGCGGAGCGGCAGGGACCTATCCTTCCGCCTCTGCCCAGTGCCAGCCTTTCGCCTATGCCGAGGATGCGGTGGACGAGTACTCGGTGCCCCTGGCGGCGGGGGAGACCCTCGTTCTGGAAAGTTTTGGCAGCTGCCTGGCTGACCCGGAGCTCGAGTTGCAGGTTGAAGGTGCCGGCCCGCTGCCAGCCTCTGTCAACGCTGGCCCGGCCCGTTATACCCTCACAGCCGGCGATAGCACGGAATACCGCGTAACGGTGCGCAACGCCGGGAATGCGCCCGCCCGCTACATACTGGCCAAGTCAGTCGCTTTTGGCGCCGAAGGGATGGCGTTTGACTGGCCCCGCTATCGCTTTATTGAAGGCGAAGCCGTTGTTGCCCTGGCCGACGATGACACTGTCCGAGCTGCCATGGCGACACCTGCCGCTGAAAAGGCTCGTGGCCTGGGAGCGGGTAAATGGCTGATGACCATGCCCGGCAACCGGGTTCGCAGTGCACAGGCCGGGCCAGTGGCCGACGATACACTGAACTGGATCCGGGAGTTGCGGGCGACGCCCGGTGTGCTGTCGGCTACGCCTAACTACGTGGTTTCCAGCCAGCAAACCGGTACGCCGGTGTCTGAACCGCTGTACACCCGGCAGTGGCATTATGACCTGATCAACGGGCCTGCGGCCTGGCAGCTGGCGCCCGGCGGTGGCACTGGTGTGAACGTGGCGGTGCTGGATAGCGGATTATTGAGGCTGCCTACCGGCGCATGGCATCCAGACCTGGACAGCAATGTGCAGTCACGGCCCGCTTACGACTTTGTTGATGGCGATACGATTCCTGCAGACCCGGGCAGCAGCGTTGGCGGCGATGTGTTCCACGGTACCCACGTAGCCGGCACGGTTGCAGCCGTGGTGAATGATGCCGGCAGTGGCGGCGTAGCTTACGGAGCGGGGCTGGTTCCGGTACGGGTGCTGGGTGAGGGGGGCACAGGCTCATCTGCAGACCTGATTGCGGCCATCAACTGGCTGGTGGCCGGGAGCGGCGGCCAGCCCTATGCAGACGTGGTCAATATGAGCCTGGGCGGTTTGCCCAGAATTCAAGACCTGGAAGACGCGATTGCCAGGGGAGTCGACAAAGGAATGGTTTTCGTGGCCGCTGCAGGCAACGCAGCTACGTCAACTTTGTCCTATCCGGCCGCATCTCCCAACGTGCTCGCTGTCAGTGCCGTGGACGGTGGAGGCCAGCTGGCTGGCTACTCCAATTTTGGCAGCTGGATTGACCTGGCAGCCCCCGGTGGTGATGCCAGCCGCGATGGCAACCTCGACGGTGCCGGTGACGTGGTCTGGAGTACCAGTGGTGAGCGGGACGGAGGTGTTTCCATTGCGGGTTACCGGGGGCTGCAGGGTACGTCTATGGCCTCGCCCCATGTGGCGGGCGTACTGGCGCTGATGAAGGCTCGTGACCCGGACATGAACTATGACAAGGTGCGCGTTTGGCTTCAGGGCGGACAGATGACGGATGGCCAGGCACGCCGGAATGACACCCTGGGCTGGGGTGTACTGGATGCTGCCCGGGCAGTTTCTGCGGCCGGTACCGGCTTTGCGGATACCATTCTTTCGGCATCGCCGGCCCTGGTGTCACTCAGTAACGAGGGCGAGCAGAGCGTATCGGTTGAGCTCAGCGTTTTCGGCGATGGTAATGTTTCCAACCTGTCGCTGGGTGACAGGCCGGCCTGGATAGACGTCACCGGGTGCCAGTCCGCGCCGCCATGCGCACTGCAGGTAACGTTGCTCAAAGATCAGCTCACGCCGGATGAACCGGCCCGGGGCTCTATCGTGGTGAACTACCAGGTAGACGGTGCCAGTGCAGATCCGCTGTCCATCCCGGTCATCGGCCAGCTGGTCAGCGACGAACAGGCCCGAAACGCCGGCCGGCACTTTGTGCTGCTGGTTAACACCGAGCCCAATGAAGATAACCTGTATATGGCCGAGTCCCAGGTGACCCTGGATGCGGAAAACGGCGTCTATTCGTTCCGCTTCGAGAACGACGATGGCGAAGAGCCGCAGCAGCTTCGCGAGGTGCGCCCGGGAGACTACTATCTTGTAGCTGGCAGTGACCTGGATGGTGACGGAATCATCTGCCAGCCGGGCGAGGCCTGCGCCGAATATCCGATTACCGGCTTGCGGGAGGTGATTACCATCGAGGAAGGCCAAAGCCTCTCGGATATCCGCCTGACCACCGGTTTCTCCCGGCCCACGATTTCTGCGGCTTCACCGGATATACTGCCCCGGCCCGGTTTTCAGGGGTATCAGCTGAGGACTCCGGAGACACAAACTGGCCCAGCCGACAATCGAATCAGGATGACGCAATGAACCGATTTCCCCTTAAACCTGCAACCGCAGTACTCGCTGCCACGCTGCTGGCGGCCTGTAGTGCCAATGCCCCCAAGGAAGCCCAGCCTGCGCCGCAGGTGCGGCAGGTTACCCAGTCGGCCCATTGCGGCCTGACCGGTCCCGGTGTGGCGCCGGTCAGCTCGCCGGAAGCGCTGGAGAAGCTGTTGGGTGTCAGTGGCCAGAATATGGCCACCGGCGTAATCCGGCAGGTGGACCTGGCGTCAGAGCAGCTCATTATCGTGACTCTGGGGCAGAAACCTACGGCCGGCTACAGTGTCGGCCTGCAGGATTTCCAGTGGCAGGAGCCGGTACTGAAACTGGCCATGCAGGTGAATTCACCGGCACCGGATATGATGGTGGCGCAGGTGATTACTTCACCTTGTGTGGTGCTGGCGGTGAAGGGCGACCACTGGCAAAGGCTGGAAGTGTCTGGCCTTACGCCTCAGCCCATCGTCAAAACCGCTGGAAAGTGACGCGGTCCGGCACCGGCACAAAACAACCGTTGATCTTTCAGCGTGAATCCCTAAGCTATGGCTCAGCTTTCACGACCAATTGCGGAGTCATGCCGTCCCTATGAGCCAGCAACAATATAACGCCGACGCTATTGAAGTCCTCAGTGGCCTGGACCCGGTGCGCAAGCGCCCGGGCATGTACACCGACACCTCAAGGCCCAACCACCTGGCTCAGGAAGTGATCGACAACAGTGTGGATGAGGCACTGGCCGGGCATGCCCGCAGAATCGACGTAGTTCTTCACAGTGACAATTCCCTGAGCGTGGAAGACGACGGCCGGGGGATGCCCGTCGATATTCACAAAGAACAGGGCGTGCCCGGGGTCGAACTGATCCTGACCCGCCTGCACGCCGGCGGCAAGTTCTCTGAAGGTAACTACAACTTCTCCGGTGGTTTGCACGGTGTGGGTGTCTCGGTTGTGAATGCCCTGTCTACCCACCTGGAAGTGCTGATCAAGCGTGACGGCCAGCTGCACCGGATGACCTTCGCCAACGGCGATAAAGCTTCCGAGCTGGAAGTGGTCGACACCGTTGGCAAGCGCAACACCGGTACCCGCCTGAAGTTCACGCCGGATCCGAAATACTTCGACAGCCCCAATTTCTCGGTCAGCCGCCTGCGCCATAACCTGCGCGCCAAGGCCGTACTGTGCCCGGGCCTTCGGGTGACCTTCCTGCAGGAAAAGACCGGCGAAAAAGACGAGTGGTTCTACGAGGACGGTCTGCGGGATTATCTGCGCACGGCCCTGGCGGATATCGAAGCGGTCCCGCTGGAACCGTTTACCGGCAGCTTCTCCGGTAACAAAGAAGCCGTAGACTGGGCCATCCAGTGGTTGCCGGAAGGCGGCGACGCGGTGATGGAAAGCTACGTAAACCTGATTCCTACCGCCCAGGGCGGCACCCACGTAAACGGCCTGCGTACCGGCCTGCTCGAAGCCATGCGGGAATTCTGCGAGTTCCGCAGCTTGCTGCCCCGGGGCGTTAAGCTGTCACCGGAAGATATCTGGGAGCGGGTGGCCTATGTGCTCTCGTTCAAGATGCAGGAACCCCAGTTCTCCGGCCAGACCAAGGAGCGTTTGTCGTCCCGCGAAGCGGCGGCGTTCGTGTCTGGCGTGGTCAAGGATGCCTTTAGCCTGTGGCTGAACCAGCATACCGACATCGCCGAGGTACTGGCCGAGCTGTTTATCAGCAATGCCCAGCGCCGTCTGCGGGCCAGCAAGAAAGTAGCCCGTAAGAAAGTCACCTCCGGCCCGGCGCTGCCCGGCAAGCTGGCCGACTGTTCCGGCTCGGACACCAACCGCTCCGAGCTGTTCCTGGTGGAAGGGGACTCGGCTGGTGGTTCTGCAAAGCAGGCCCGGGACCGGGAGTTCCAGGCGGTCATGCCGCTACGGGGTAAGATCCTGAATACCTGGGAGGTGGATTCCGGTGAAATCCTCGCGTCCCAGGAGGTCCACGACATTGCCGTTGCCATCGGGGTAGACCCCGGTTCTGACGACCTGACCGGCCTGCGCTACAACAAGGTGTGCATCCTGGCCGATGCCGACTCCGACGGCCTGCACATTGCCACCCTGCTGTGTGCGCTGTTCGTGAAGCACTTCCGGCCGCTGGTCTCCGCCGGCCATGTGTTTGTCGCCATGCCGCCGTTGTATCGGGTGGATCTGGGTAAGGAAACCTTCTATGCCCTGGACGAGCACGAGAAGCAGGGCATTATTGACCGGCTGGAAGCCGAGAAGCGCCGGGGCAAGCTTCAGGTAACCCGCTTCAAGGGCCTGGGTGAGATGAACCCGCTTCAGTTGCGGGAAACCACCATGGCCCCGGATACCCGCCGCCTGGTGATGCTGACCCTGGAAGACGGTGATGACACCGACGAGCGTATGGACATGCTGCTGGGCAAGAAGCGGGCTTCAGACCGCCGGGCCTGGCTGGAAGCCTACGGCAATATGGCTGACGTGGCGGTTTGATATTCCTTAATAAACTATAAAAATCGATAGTTATTCTTTCTCAGAATTTGTCTGCCTCGCTATCCTGCCAGTTTTTGAACCGGAAAAGACCGAGTTATGGACTGGCAAGGATGGTTTTCCCTGGGGCTTGCGCTGGCAGCCCTGTTATTGATGAGTTCCGGCCGCTTTGCACCGCACATGGTGATGATGGCGGTCTTGGTGGTGCTCAGTGCCAGCGGCATTATCTCGGCTGACCAGGCACTGGCCGGGTTCAGCAATAGCGGTCTGATTACTGTTGTCGCCATGTTTGTGGTAGCGGCGGGTATTCATCATTCCGGCGGCGTTGATCTGTTGGTGAACCACCTCCTGCGCAGCCCCAAATCCGTCCGTTCCGCCCAGGCCCGTATTGCGCTGCCCGTCGCCTTGTTGAGCAGTTTCCTGAACAACACGCCGGTGGTTGCCACCATGATCCCCGCCGTTCATGCCTGGTCACGGAAGATTGGCATCGCACCCTCCAAGCTAATGATACCGTTAAGTTACTCGGCCATTCTGGGGGGCACCCTGACGCTGATCGGCACCAGTACTAACCTGGTGGTCAACGGGCAGTACCAGCAGCTGACAGGTGAAGCCGGATTCTCGATATTCTCGATCACTGCGGTGGGTTTGCCGGTCGCGATCACTGGCCTGTCTGTGATGTTGTTGCTGATGCCGCGGGTGTTGCCTGACCGCAAAGACCAGCAGAAGTTTGGGGCCATGAGGGAGTTCACGCTGGAAGTTGCTGTGTCCCTGAACGGCCCGCTGGTGGGGAAAACCGTTGGCGAAGCCGGCTTGCGGGAACTGGAGCGGTTGTACCTGGTGGAGATCGAGAGGGGTGGCAGCGTAGTTACTGCGGTCCCGTCGGAAGAGCGGCTGTGTGGGGGCGACCGGCTGGTGTTTGCCGGTGATACTCAGGCGATTTCCGACTTGTTGCGTATTAACGGCATTGTGCCGTCGGTGCACGATGACGAACCCAGCCTCAGCCAGGACCGTGCGGAACGCCGGCTGGTCGAGGCAGCCTTGTCTCCGCAATCGGATGTCCTGGGCCTGACCATTCGGGATGCCCGGTTCCGGGACCGGTACGGTGCCGTGGTTCTGGCGGTTGCGCGGGGTGGCGAAAGAGTGTCGGGCAATCTCGGTAATATCCGGCTGAAACCCGGGGATGTGCTGCTGCTGGAGGCGCGCCCGGCCTTTGTCAGCCGCCAGCGCTACAACAAGGATTTCCTGCTGATTAATGACCTGGAAACTGAAACGCCGCGGCATGACCGGGCCTGGTTGTCCTGGGGCATACTGCTGGTATTGGTCGGGCTGGCTGCTTGTAGTGTGCTGAGTATGCTCAATGCTGCCCTGCTTGGGGCCGCAATGATGATCCTTACAGGGTGCTGTACCGTGGGCCAGGCCCAGAAATCGGTGGATGTGCCGGTCATTCTGACCATTGCCGCTTCATTTGCACTCGGCGCGGCACTGGAGGAAACCGGGGCAGCCACCTTTATGGCCGAGGGCATTCTGGCGCTCAGTACAGGTCAGGCTTTGCTGACGCTGTTTCTGGTCTACTGCGCGGTTTCGTTTCTGACGGAAGTGATCACCAATAATGCAGCCGCAGTGTTGGTCATTCCGGTTGTGCTATCGATGACCAACAGCATGGGCGTTCCGGCAGAGCCTTTTGTGATTGCCGTGATGATGGCCGCCTCTGCCAGCTTTGCCACGCCCTTGGGGTATCAGACCAATATGATGGTTTTCGGGCCCGGAGGTTATCGCTTTTCCGACTTTGTGAAAGTGGGCTTGCCAATGAACCTTTTGGTGGGGCTGACAACGGTGGCGGTAATTGCCACTGTGTATGGGCTGTAAAAAGAAAACCCGGCCTTGGCCGGGTTTTCCAGAAATCAGTTGTTGCTGGGTACTACTACGGATTCGTCGAAGTCGAGTTCCATGTCGTTTCCTCTCGGTCACTGAGGCCCCGCGACGGGGCGGATTTAAAGTATGAGTAAATTTTATATCCGCCATGAATTTCGACAATCCGTAGAACCGCATACGCCAAAAGTGGTGGATGTCAACCTCTGTGGATTCTTGATCAGAAATTCTGATGCTCGACTGCAAAACATTCTGGTTGGTTCACTGTCGGAGGCTCTCTAGACTAGCGCTTAAAGATTGCGAACTCGATTTCAGCCCGGGAGGGGCATTGGCATGTCGCTGAAGAATTCTGAACATAACTATGGCTGGCTGGCCGTTGTCCTGCACTGGCTGGTAGCGGCTGTCGTGGTTGGGCTGTTCGCCCTGGGATTCTGGATGGTGGATCTGTCCTACTATGATGAATGGTATCGAAAAGGGCCGGACCTGCACCGGAGCATCGGGCTGATACTGTTTGCAGTGGTGGCCTTCCGGTTGCTGTGGCGGCTTGCAAACACCAGTCCCAGGCCCCTGGCCAGCCACAAGCGCTGGGAAGTCGTCTCGGCCCATGTGGCCCATAGCCTGCTGTACGTGCTGATGTTTGTTGCGATGGGCAGTGGCTACCTGATTACCACGGCAGACGGTTCATCGATCAGTGTCTTCGGCTTGTTTGACGTGCCGTCGCTGACCGGTCGGGTGAAGGGTATGGAAGACACTGCGGGTGCCGTTCACTACTGGAGTACCTGGGCACTGGTCGGCCTGGCGGGACTACACGCCCTGGGCGCGCTGAAACACCACTTTATAGACCGGGATGAAACCTTACGCCGGATGTCAGGCCGCGCCTGATTGCCGGAATGTTGTAGAAATTGCTCAAATAAACTGTGTAACAGGAGAACACCATGAAAAAGATTTTCTTGGCATCTGCATTGTCACTGGCCGTTGCCGGCACCGTTCAGGCGGATGATCACAGCGGCACCTACGCGTTTGATACCCAGGGCGCGCACCAGTTCGTCACCTTCAAGATTTCTCACCTGGGTTACAGCTGGCTGTATGGCCGCTTTAACGACTTCGATGGCGAGTTCACCTACGACGCGGAAAACCCGGAGAACAGCTCCGTATCTGTAACCATCGATACCTCCAGCGTCGACTCCAACCACGCCGAGCGGGACAAGCACCTGCGCAGCGAAGACTTCCTGCACGTGGGTGAGTTCCCGGAAGCCACCTTCAAGAGCAAGCGCGTAGTGCTGGATGAAGAAGGCGAGGCAGACATTATCGGCGACCTGACCCTGCGCGGCGTAACCCGTGAAGTGACCCTGGATACCGAGCTGCTGGGCCACGGCCAGGATCCCTGGGGCGGTTACCGCATGGGTTTCGAGGCTGAAACCGAGCTGAAACTGAAAGATTTCGGTATTCCGATGGATCTGGGCAAGGCCTCAGAGACGGTGAAAATCGAGATTTCTGTAGAAGGTATTCGTCAGTAAGTACGAAAAAAGGCGGCTCGGGAATAACCCCGGGCCGCCTTTTCAGCTATTTCCTTTCCTGAACACCGCTCAGCTTTCCTGGGCGTTTCCTGTGTGTTCTGCAGACCGGCACAAGTAACGCTGCCGCCAGAACTGCCCCGAAAAAACCACGATCCAGATAACGAAACCCGCCCATAGATAGGGCTCGGGTACCTGGAAGGTGCCACTGATAGCAAACTCCACCAGTAGCATCAGGACAACCGCCAGAACGGCGTTGACCAGGGCCGTGACCATGGCGTGCCCGCAGGCTTTCAGATTGGGTTTCATAGGTTTCCGCTTGGTTAAAGATAAGACGGCTTTCTACTCACTGTGGCGAGAATACGGCGCACCTTACAGACTCTCCATGCGGGAATTCCGCTATTGGAAATTGGTGTATCCGGGCTGGCGTCCATATAATGTGCCGACATTGCCCGAAGCACACGGCGGGCACAGAGGTTAGCACCACAACCACATTTCAAAACAGGCAGTTAAGGCAAAGAGGCATCTATGCCAGAGTTTCAGACAACGGATGAAGGTTTCGAGCGGGTCTCCCTCAGGGATTATACCGAGAAGGCCTATCTGGACTATTCCATGTACGTCATCCTCGACCGGGCATTGCCCAACGTGGGTGACGGGCTCAAGCCGGTACAGCGCCGGATTGTATATGCCATGTCGGAGCTGGGCCTGAAGTCCACCTCCAAGTACAAGAAGTCCGCCCGTACCGTGGGTGACGTGTTGGGTAAGTTCCATCCCCATGGCGACAGCGCCTGTTATGAAGCCATGGTGCTGATGGCCCAGCCGTTTTCCTACCGCTATCCGCTGGTAGACGGCCAGGGTAACTGGGGTTCCCCGGATGATCCCAAGTCCTTTGCCGCCATGCGTTATACCGAGTCCCGCCTGGCGCCCTTCGCCGATGTGCTGCTGGGGGAGCTGGGGCAGGGCACCGTGGACTGGACGCCTAACTTTGATGGCACCATGGAAGAACCTTCGGTACTGCCGGCACGCCTGCCCCATGTGCTGCTGAACGGCACTACCGGCATTGCCGTGGGTATGGCGACCGACATTCCGCCCCACAACGTGCGGGAAGTGACAGCTGCCTGTATCCGCCTGCTGGATGAGCCGGATGCCACCGTTGACCAGCTGTGTGAACACATCAAGGGCCCGGATTTCCCGACCCGTGCCGAAATCATTACCCCGCGCAAAGACCTGCGGCAGATGTACGAAACTGGCCGCGGTTCGCTGCGCATGCGCGCCCGCTGGGTTCGCGAGAGCGGAGAGGTAGTCATTACCGACCTGCCGCACCAGGTTTCCGGTAACCGGGTGCTGGAGCAGATTGCCCAGCAGATGCAAACCAAGAAGCTGCCCATGGTGGCAGACCTTCGGGACGAGTCAGACCACGAAAATCCCACCCGCCTGGTGATTGTACCGCGTTCCAACCGGGTAGACCTGGACGGCCTGATGGCCCACCTGTTTGCCAGCACAGACCTTGAGAAAACCTACCGGGTGAACATCAATGTGATCGGCAACGACGGCCGCCCCGGAGTGAAAGGCCTGCGCACCATGCTGACCGAATGGCTGGCGTTCCGGAAAACCACCGTCACCCGCCGCCTGCAGCATCGCCTGGATAAGGTCCTGGCGCGCCTGCACATTCTGGAAGGCTTGCTGATCGCCTATCTGAATATCGATGAAGTGATCGAGATTATCCGTACCGAAGACAAGCCGAAGGCCGAGTTGATGGCCCGTTTCGGGCTGTCGGCGGACCAGGCCGAAGCCATCCTCGAGCTGAAACTGCGCCACCTGGCCAAGCTCGAGGAAATGAAGATCCGTGGCGAACAGGACGAGCTGGCCGCCGAGCGCGACGAGCTGCAGTCCATTCTGGGCTCGGAAGACCGTTTGCGGGAACTGATCAAGACCGAGCTGAAGCAGGATTCTGAAACCTTCGGTGATGATCGCCGTTCACCGATCGTTGAGCGGGAAGAGGCCCGGGCCTTCAGTGAAACCGACCTGGTATCCAACGACCCGGTTACCGTTGTGCTGTCTGACAAAGGCTGGGTGCGGGCCGCCAAGGGCCATGATATCGATCCGGCTGGCCTGAGCTACAAGTCTGGCGACCGCTTTGCCCTGGCTGCCCGGGGCCGCAACAACCAGCATGCCATCTTCCTGGACTCCACCGGCCGGGCCTATGCCCTGATGGCTCATAGCCTGCCCTCTGCCCGAGGGCAGGGTGAGCCTTTGACCGGCCGCATCAACCCGCCGTCCGGCGCCACCTTCTCTGGTTTGCTGATGGGTAATCCTGAACGTAAGGCGTTGCTGGTGACCGATGGCGGTTACGGCTTTGTGACGTCACTGAACGACATGGTCAGCAAGAACCGCGCCGGCAAGGCGGTGGTCTCGGTGCCGAAGGGGGCGCGGATCATGCCTCCGGTCGTAATCCCGGAAACCGCGTCCACCCTGTATCTAGCGGCGGTTTCCAACGAGGGCCGGATGCTGGTGTTCCCGCTCACTGAGCTGCCGGAACTGGCCAAGGGTAAGGGTAATAAAATTATCAGCATTCCCTCGGCCCGGGTACAGGGCCGCGAAGAGTACGTGGTTGCGGTTGCTGTGTTCGGCGAGGAAGACCAGATTGAAGTGAAGGCGGGTAAGCGCAAGCTGGGCCTTAAGTTCAGCGACCTGGAGCATTACCTTGGAGAGCGTGGGCGTCGCGGCCACAAGCTGCCCAGGGGCCTGCAGCGGGTAGACGGTATCGAGGTGATTCCGTCGGCATCCCGGGCGCAGGAAGAAGCACAGGAACAGGAAGGGGAGAGCACAGACAGTGAGTGAGCTGGTACTGGTAAACGTATCCGGGCGCGACAAGCCCGGGCTGACGTCGGAAATCACCGGCATCATGGGCCAGTATGATGTGCGCATCCTGGACATCGGCCAGGCGGTGATCCACGATCACCTGACCTGGGGTATCCTGATCGAAATTCCGGACGAATCCAAGTCGTCTCCGGTGATCCGGGACCTCTTGTTCCGCCTGCACTCGCTGGATCTGCAGGTGCGCTTCGCGCCAATCACGGTCGAGGAGTACCAGGCCTGGGCGGAAGGCCGCAACCGTGCCTGTTACATCGTGACCCTGCTGTCCCGCGACATCAAGGCGGAGCAGATTGCCCGGGTATCGGCGATTACGGCTCGCCATGGCCTGAATATCGACAATATTACTCGCCTGTCGGCACGGCCATCACTGAATACCTCGGAAAACCGCATTGCCTGCGTCGAGTTCTCGGTAAGGGGAACGCCCTCGGATCTTGAACAGCTTCGTGCCGATTTTCTGCACATTGCCGGCGAGATGAATGTGGATATCGCGTTCCAGGAAGATTCAATCTTCCGGCGTAATCGCCGCCTGGTGGTGTTTGATATGGATTCCACCCTGATCGAGGCGGAAGTGATCGACGAGCTGGCCCGTGAGGCTGGTGTCGGCGAGCAGGTGGCCGAGATCACCGAGCGGGCCATGCAGGGCGAGCTGGATTTCAGCCAGAGCTTTGCCGAGCGCCTGGCGCTGCTGAAAGGCCTCGATGAATCCGTTCTGGAGGGTATCGCTAATCGCCTGCGTATGACCGAGGGCGCGGAGCACCTGATCCGCAGCCTGAAGGCGCTGGGCTACCGCACGGCGATTCTATCTGGCGGCTTCACCTACTTTGCCCGCCACCTGCAGCAGAAGCTGGGCATCGATTACATCTATGCCAACGAGCTGGAGATTGTCGACGGTAAGGTGACGGGCCAGGTAAAAGGCCAGATTGTGGATGGCAAGCGCAAGGCCGAATTGTTGCTGGAGATTGCCGGTAAGGAGCATATCTCCCGGGAGCAGGTGATTGCCGTGGGCGATGGTGCCAACGACCTTCCGATGCTCAGCCAGGCTGGCCTGGGTGTGGCGTTCCGGGCCAAGCCGCTGGTTAAAGAGTCGGCACGGCATTCCATCTCGACCCTGGGGCTGGATGCCATTCTCTACCTGATCGGTTTCCGGGAAAGCGAAACCAACCTGTTTTTGCAGAATCCCGACCGCTGAAACTACAAAGGGCGAGGTATCACACCTCGCCCTTTGTTTTTCTGGCACTTGTTGACCGGTCAGCCTGCCCCGAAATCGTAGTTCATGGACGGAGACGGTGCCTGCAGGTAGTTGCCCTGGATAAAGTTGACCCCGGCCTGGTACAGCAGGGCCAGCACGTTGGCATGCTGCACATCCGGGATGATGGTGATCTTGCCGGCACTCTGCAGGCCCTTCACCAGGGCTTTCAGTTGTTCCTTGCCGGCGTCGCCCTTGCCGACTTCTTCCACGAACGAGCCGTCAAGCCGCACGTAATCGGCATCGATGTGCTTCAGGGTGTTGTACGGATCGAGCGCACATCCGAACTGGGAAATGGACACCTTGCTGTGCAACTGGTGCGCGGCCTTGGTGAACTCCTTGGCCTGCTTCATGAAGTTATTGGCGTCGCCTTCACGGAACTGGAATATCAAGGCATCACCGGGCAGCCGTGCGGCTTTCAGGGCAACACTCAGCCAGGGCGTAAAGGTCTTGTCCTGAACGGTTTCAGCCGACAGGTTAAGGAACAGCCGGGTATCGTGGCCGCTGGCGCGATGGCTGGCCAGTTGCTTGATGGTCTGCAGGATCATCCAGCGGTCAATCCTGGTGGCGGCGTCGTCACGGCCGACCGGCGGAAGCTTGTCGAAGGGCGAGACTTCGTTATTGTCTTTGTCCAGCATCAGCACGGTGACTTCGTAGTGCTCGTCGCCCTCGCCACGCAGGTTCATGATCGGCTGGTACATTACCCGGAACCGGCCATCGTCCATGGCCTTGAGAATCGCATCGGCGGAATTGGATTCTTCAGTGGTTTCGTAGTCCGCGGGGTTGTATACCTTGACGCCGTTACCGCGCTCGTGGCCTTCCAGTTTCTTTACATCGCCGGAAGCGACATGGGCACGCCCGATCAGTTCTTCAGCCTTCGGGGAGTTCTCCGTAATGGCGGCAACACCAATGGATACCGTTAGCGGCACGGTACGGCCATTGATGTCGAACAGGTGATCATCCACCGCCTTGCGAACGCCCTCGCACAGCATGGCCATGCCTTTCTCGTCACAGGGCATGCACATCATGCAGAAGGCGTCGTCGCTGAGCCGGGCCAGGGTAATGCCTTGGCCGGTGTTGTCTTTGAGCAGTGCGGCAACATCGCCCAGTAACAGGTCTGTGCCGGCGATGCCAATCTGGTGTTTGATGCTCTGGAAGTTGTCCAGGGCAATGTAGGCAAGGGCTCCGGTCTCGTTGTTCTTGCCGGCTTCGGCGATGGTGCGGGCCAGTTCGTCCATCAGGTACTGGCGGTTGTACAGGCCGGTGAGCAGGTCCTGGCTGCTGATCTGCTTCAGTTTCTCTTCCAGCTCGGCATCGCTGTGTTCCGGTTGCAGCACAATCTGGGTGCAGGCTTCGCCGTCGTAGGTGGCGGCAGAGACCGACATGGTAACGGCCAGCTCCTGGTCGTCGCTGCGACGGGCGGTGCAGTTCATGGTCATGCCGTCTTTGCGTTCTTCGGCAAAGGCTTTCATGAATTCCTTGTACCGCTCCTGGCTCTCCGGCGTCAGGGTATCCAGGACCGGGATGCAAATCAGGTCGTCGATATCGTCGTAGCCGAGGAATTCCATGTACGACTGGTTGGCGTAGATGTGCATGCCGTCGTTAATGTAGGCAATGGCATCCTTGGAGCTCTCCAGCAGCAGCTGGCAACGTTGCTCGGCTTCGCGCAGGTGGGACTCGAGGGTTCGGCGCCGGCGCCGGTCTTCCAGTGCGGCAAGCTCACGCTTGGCGACCAGAACCAGCAAGTCTTTGTATTCAAAGGGTACTGCATCCTGGGCGCCGGCCCGGATGATGTTGACGGTACGCTCGCGATCGTATTCTTCAGTCAGCAGAACAAAGGGAATGTCCTTGTCCATCCGTTTGATGGTAGCCAAGGCATCATCCGGGCCGAACTCCTGCACCAGGTCCCGGGCCAGGAGCAGATCCCAGTTGGAGTTTTTCAGGGCGTCTTCGAGGTCTTCTTCGGATGTGATTCTGTGCGCCCTGGTCGCTTTGCCGGAGTTGCGCAGCAAGCTGACCATGGATTCTGCATCGTTCTGGGAGGGATCCAGAATCAGAAGGTGTACGGTCGCGGTTTTTTTCTGCATTCCGAGGGCTCTGCATCAGGAAAGGTAGACATACGTTAATGCCTGAATGATGCAGGGGTTGGCGACCAATAACAACCCTGAAGCGCCCCGGTTGTGGCAGGTGTCCCGTTACAGGGACGGCCAGAGGGAGTCGAATTCGTCTTCCCGGCTACCTGGTGCAGACGGCGGATTCTGGTTGTCTCCGGGGAGTATTTCCGGGCTGCGCAGTTTCAGCTCGAACTGGCTGATGCTGCCGGTAGAGGAGACTTTCTTCAGCAGTTGGCCGTGGTCTTCCCGGCCATCGTGCATCAGTGAAATACGGCTGCCGGTCTGGAATGGAAGCCGGGGCGTAATCAGGGTGGCTGCGTGGTTCACCGCACTGATTTCCGGTAACAACAAACCCCGGAGGTATTCACTGCTGTTGCCCATTTTCTGGATCAGCCGGATGGCGCAGGGGGCTGCGCTGGGGGCCAGCAATTCAATGCCAATCTGGGTGCCCTGGTTGCGTACTTGCCGCAACCAGCGAACCACCGCAATGCTCCAGGGGTGGCTGCTTTGCTCCCGAACCCCGAGAACTTCTCCGGCTTGCAGGGTTTTGGGTACGTTGTTCTCCCAGGCCACGCAGTAACCGCCGGGGCTCGTGTTCACCAGCAGCGCGTGGTGGGACTTGGGCAGGTTGCGGTCGTGATGTTCGGTAAGCGCATGGGTGCTGCCGCGGAAGGTGATCGGGGTGTCAACCGAGTGTAGCCGGTCGTCGTGTGGGCCGGCATCGTGGGCTTCAGACCAGGCATCGGCTTTGCGGTTGGCATTGCGGATAAAACGGTTGTCCTGGTGGTGGCCGTTGTCGTTGCCATCCAGGAACTCCGCAAAGCTCTTCTCGCCCGCAACAAAGTAATGGGTGGCCGACAGGCCAACAGAGATTTCCAGGGTGCCCTGGCTGGCGATACGGTTAAAGTTACGCTTGGCAATAATGCCGAGCGCCTGGCTCAGGTGGGTGAGCAAGGTATCGCTGACCCGGCCGGGAACTTCCAGGCGGGTCTGGGCCTTGCTGTGGGATCTGCGGGCATCGAGGGTTTCGGACAGATAGCCGGACAGTTCCTGGGTGTCGAAACCGAATCCGTTGTCGCCTGCCTTGCCTTCCAGCAGGCTACGGTAGACCGGAGCGCTGTCCCGCTCCATATTGACCACGAACAGGCTGTCAGGGCCGACATCAGGGCCACATTGGCAGTATTTTGTCCAGCCTTCGAACAACTCGTAGATCTGGGTCAGCTCGGATTGCCGCAGCTGGTTCGGGCGCGCGCATCCGAGTAACAGGATGCGTATATAGCTGTCGGCCACGGTGCTGCCCCGGCTTGCGCTCAGGGTGTCGTCTTCCACATCGTGGTCTGCCAGCTTGTTTCGGCAGGCAAAGCGGTACAGCCGGTGACATTCAAGCCAGCTGTGGGCCGGGCTGGGGCAGTAGAGCTGGTGCGAACGGACAATGGTGGCCGCCAGTTCGGAAATCGCCCGATGGATGGCGATGGCAATGTGTTTGCGGTTCTTATCCAGGCCACCGTTATCCAGGTATTCCAGCAGGCAGAGCTTATAGCCGGAAGCCAGGTGCAGCTGAAGGGCCTGGGTCAGGTTGGCAATCTTGCGCTGTTTTTCCGGCATGGCGACGGCCAGGCCCAGGAAGTGGCGCGAAAGCTCGTTGCACACGAAGTGGATGCTGCCGCGGATAGCCTCCAGGTACTGGATGCGCATCTGGGGTGTCAGAAACAGGTGGTTGAGCTCGATAATGGCGTGGTAAAGCTGCCGCGATGATTCGCCAATATTGGCCATCGGCAGCTGGTCGACCCAGGCCCGGAATGCCTTCGGCGTTGTATCGCAAAACGACAGGCTTGCTGTTTTCTGCTCGGGAACCTTGAGCTCTGGTTTGAGTATCGTGCCTTCCATGTTCTCACGCCAATGTCTGGGCAGCATCGTATTCGGGCTGAAATTGCCACAAATACAGGCCGTTATTGTTAGTCGGTCATGAACTCTAAGATAGCAAAGCGGCAACAAAAAGCGAGAAAAGCACGAGTTGACAATGTTTTACAAGTTACGGTGCGCCAACTTATGCGACAGGTCTCAAACTCCGACAGGAATCGGGGTCTTGCTGGCCTCTCCGGGCAGCTCCCGAACCAGCTTGGGCACCAGGAATCCCGGGAGTTGCTCCATGAGTTCCCGCACCAGTGTTGCAGCCCTGGCATCACTGACATCGAAATGGTGGGCACCGGCCACCGGGTCGAAGGCGTGCAGGTAATAGGGCAGTACGCCGGCCTCGAACAGGGATTCGCTCAGCTGCGCCAGGGTTGCGGCCGAATCGTTCACGCCACGCAGAATAACGCTCTGGTTGAGCAGGGTGACGCCGGCGGCTTTCAGTTTCCGGAAGGCCTCCCGGGTGGCGTCATCGATTTCTGCCGGATGGTTGATATGCACCACCAGCACGGTTTGCAGTCGTGTGTTCGACAGCCAGTCCAGCAGCTGGTCGTTGACCCGTTGAGGGATCACCACCGGCAGCCTTGAGTGGATTCTCAGCCGGCGCAGGTGCGGTACGGTATCCAGTTGTTGTGCCCAGCTGGCCAGCAGCTGGTCGTTGACGGCCAGGGGGTCGCCACCACTGAAGATGATTTCGTTGATCTCGGGGCTTTGATGCAGGGTGTCGATAACTTGCCGGCGGTCATCCGGGCCAATCTTCTGGGAGCCATAGGGGAAGTGGCGGCGGAAGCAGTAGCGGCAGTTGATCGCGCACTGGCCGGTCACCATCAGCAGGGCGCGGCTGCGGTATTTCCGGATCAGCCCGGTGGTCTGGATGGCGTTGTCTTCCTGCAGCGGGTCGCGAACGAAGCCCGGTTGCTCGGCGGTTTCTTCCAGCAGAGGCAGTACCTGCCGCAGCAACGGGTCGTCCGGGTTGCCCGGCTGCATGCGTCCGATAAAGGGTTCCGGAACCCGTATCGGGAACAGCTTATGCCCTGCCTGTGCACCGTCCAGCCAGCGCTCGACCGGTAACCCGAGGCGCTCCAGCAGCTGTTCCGGCCGGGTGACAGACTGGCTCAGGATCTGCTGCCACGAGGAGCCGGAATCCTGCTTCGGGGCAATGTTCTGTGTGCGGGATGCGGGTTGGGTCAAATCACGGGCTTCTGTCAAATCATGGGCTTCTATAGGGGAGGGGGTTCGCTGTATCATAGCGACCTTTGAAAATTTAACGACAGTCTGTCAGGTGGACATTTCATGGCTTCATATTCTACCAACGAATTTCGTAGCGGTCTCAAGGTTTTGCTGGATGGCGACCCTTGTATCATGCTTGAGAACGAATTCGTCAAGCCGGGCAAGGGCCAGGCATTCAACCGTGTAAAACTGCGCAACCTGATGACCAACCGGGTCTGGGAACGTACGTTCAAGTCCGGCGAATCCCTGGAAGCGGCCGACGTAGTCGAGCAGGACATGGAATACCTGTATACCGACGGGGAGTTCTGGCATTTCATGCTGACTGACGGCTCCTTCGAGCAGTTCGCTGCCGATGCCAAGGCGGTAGGCGATACCGTGAAATGGCTGAAAGAGCAGGACGTATACACGGTGACCCTGTACAACGGCGCGCCGCTGTCTGTTACGCCGCCTAACTTTGTGGAACTGGAAGTGGTTGATACCGATCCGGGCATGAAGGGCGACACAGCCCAGGGTGGCTCCAAGCCGGCAACCCTGTCTACCGGCGCCGTGGTGAACGTGCCCCTGTTCATCACCATTGGTGAGGTGCTGAAAGTAGACACCCGCTCCGGTGAATACGTGAACCGCGTCAAGAGCAGCTGATCCCTGCCCATGACTGACAAACCTGTCTGGCAGCCCACTGCCTCGCGGGGTGTTCTGAAAAGCCGTGCACAGCTACTGGCATACGTGCGCGGCTTTTTTGCACAACGGCAGGTGCTGGAGGTGGAAACCCCGGTGCTTGGCCGCCATGGCGTAACCGATGTGAACCTGGACGGCATCCCGGCTTCGGTCAATGCGCCCGGCATCACGTCCGGCTGGCTGCAGACTTCCCCCGAATACCATATGAAACGGCTGCTGGCGGCCGGCTCCGGCTCTATTTTCCAGGTTGCCCGGGTGTTCCGGAATGGCGAGCGAGGGCGCCGCCACAACCCGGAATTCTCGATGCTGGAGTGGTATCGGGAAGGTTTTGACGACCGGCAGCTGATGGCCGAGGTGGCGGACCTGGTCTGCGGCTGGCTCGGTTGCAAGCGCCCCCTGGTGCTTGCCTACCGGGATGCGGTGCAGGCCTATGCCGGTTTTGACCCGATGAAAGTCAGCGATCGGGACCTGGCCCGCTATTGCGAACAATGGCTGGAGCCGGAGCAGCTGGCCGGCATGGGGCGGGATGCCTGCCTGGACCTGGTGATGAGCTTTGTGGTGGAGCCGAAGCTGGGCGTAGATGCCCCGGTATTCCTTACCCGTTATCCGGCCTCGCAGGCAGCCCTGGCCAGGGTATCCGATGACGACGGCTTTGCCGTTGCCCACCGGTTCGAGCTCTATATCAATGGCCTGGAGCTGTGTAACGGCTACTGGGAATTGACCGACCCGCAGGAACAGCTGCAACGATTCGAGGCGGATAACCGACAGCGCCGGGCGGCAGGAAAATCGGAAATGGCGGTCGACCAGGCGTTTCTTGACGCGCTGGATGCCGGCTTGCCGGAGTCTTCCGGGGTTGCGCTGGGCCTGGATCGGTTGTTAATGCTGAAGGTGGGAGCAGCCAGCATCGAAGAGGTGCTGGCATTTCCGGTCGAGCGGGCCTGAGCCCGCCGCCCTGGTCAGGCTTTTGAGGCGCGCAAGGTGCCGAAGGCTTCGCCCATGCGCACGGTTTTGCCGGGCACCTGGTTTGGCTTCCACTTCATGGAACCCCTGGGCATCACCAGCACCACGGTAGAGCCCAGCCGGAACCGACCCATTTCCTCGCCTTTCTCGAAGCTGACGGCCTCGTCGCCCTGATACTGCCAGTGGGATACCTTATGGGGGTTGGGTGCAATCACACCGCCCCAGGTGGTTTCTACACTACCGACAATCATTGCGCCGACCAGAACCAGTGCCATGGGGCCGGCTTCGGTATCAAAGATGCAGGCCACCCGCTCGTTGCGGGCGAACAGGTTGGGTACATTTTCCGCGGTTACCGGGTTAACGGAGAACAGCTTGCCCGGCACGTAGACCATTTCCCGAAGAGTGCCGGCCAGCGGCATGTGCACCCGGTGGTAGTCCTTCGGTGACAGGTAAATGGTGGAGAACTCACCTTCGGCAAAAGGCTTTGCCCGTTCCTCGTCACCACCGAGCAGTTCGGTCAGGCTGAAAGACTGGCCCTTAGCCTGGAACACCCGGTCGTCGCCGACCTGGCCGATCTGGCTGATGGCGCCGTCTACCGGGCTGACAAAGGTATCGGCAGCTTCTGCGACCGGCCGGATGCCGGGCTTCAGGGCCCGGGTAAAAAACTCGTTGAAGGTGGCGTAGGCCTCGGGGTTGGACTCGGCCGCCTCGCTCATATCCACGCCATAGCGATTGATAAACCAGCGGGTGAAGCGGTTTTTAAATGCGGGTGATTTGTCGCTGTCGGCAAAACGGCCAGCCAGGCGGGAAACCGCCAGTTGCGGCGTTACGTACTGGCTCAGGACAAACAGTTTATCAAGCATCCGGAAAGTCTCTTACCTCGGGAAAGCGGCGAAGTTTAGCAAAACGCAGCCGCCGAATAGAAATGAATTCGTGCCATAAGGGGTGTTGAGGTCACGGTCAGGGCAGCTTAAGGCCGCGGGCCTGTTGTTCGGCCATGTCTTGCAGAATCCGGTGGAAACTCTTCAGTCGCTCAGTGGAAATCTCCCCCTCCGCAGCCGCCCTCTCCAGGGCGCAGCCCGGATCACCCATGTGCCGGCAGTTACGGAACTTGCACAGGCCGATCAGTGGCCGGATTTCCCGGAACCCGTACTCCAGCTCCTGGGGTGTCATATGCCACAAGCCAAACTCCCGGATACCCGGAGAATCAATCAGGTCACCGCCGCCGGGCAGGTGAAACAGCTTGGCGGTCGTGGTGGTGTGCACACCTTTACCGGTACTCTCTGAGACCGCGCCCACCCGCAACAGTTCATCCGGCAGCAGGGTCTGGATGATCGACGACTTGCCCACACCGGACTGCCCCACAAACACACTGGTCTTGCCCCGCACCAGCGCCTCGACTTCTGGCGCCGCTTCGCCCTCGCAGGCCGCAGCCGACGTGCGTTCAACCTGGTAACCCAGGGCTTCGTAGCGGGCCAGCAGGGTTTCGATCTGCTCCCGGTTACGATCGTTAATCAGGTCGGTCTTGTTCAGCAGAATCACCGCCGGAATATCGGTGCTTTCCGAAGCCACCAGGTAGCGGTCAATCAGGTTGTCATGGGGCTCGGGCTCGGGGGCGATCACCAGGATAATATGGTCAATATTCGCCGCCACCGGCTTCAGCGCCCCGAAATTATCCGGCCGCTGCAGCAGGTTATCCCGCTCGCACCGGGCCACAATCACCCCGGTTTCACTCTTCCCGGGCCGCCAGACCACCCGGTCGCCGGTTACCAGGCTGTCGATATTGGCCCGGACAAAACACCGGAACACCTGCCCGGTGTCTTCACCTTCCAGCGCCTCGATATCCAGTTGCTGCCCGTAGTGGGCAATCACCAACCCTTCCTGCTCCGGCCCCAATTCCCCGGCCTCGGCCTGAGCCTCCACGGCTTTTTCCTTACGGGCCATGCGCTCGGTGCGTTCTTTCTGGATTTTCTCGATGCGCCACTGCTGGCGTTTGTTCAGTTTTCTCTTGGCCATCGGCTCTCAAATGTTCCGGGGAAGTGGTGTGACACATGATACGTGAATCATGGACAATAGGCAGAGTTTTGGTGCTTGCCTCGGCTCCTTATTATCGGGGATTCTGGCTTTGGTGCAGGTGCCAAGTGTGACGAGCGGGTGTGGGTCGGTGTTCCGAAAATTTGCGGAGCCATGGATGGCGGAGCAGAAGCGCCACATGGATGTGCCGCAAGGAGCGTGTTATGGAAGCCGTAGCCCGGCCCTGCCGCTCCTCCCAAAGCAAAAAAGCAGGAGACAAAACCAGCCATGACG